>PKZM01000111.1 GCA_003133065.1 Acetobacteraceae bacterium | reverse complement strand
TCCGGCGCATGCCCGCCGCCGGTGAGCACGGCGAAATCCCGTCCGCCGATCCGCAAGGTGGCGCCGGCCCGCAGCCGGTGGTACTGCGTGGGCAGTCCCGTCACGAGTCGCAGATACCCGTGCCCATCCCCGGAAACGACGCCGCCTGCCTCCACCGGCAGGCCACGTTCGGTATAAAATTCCGTATTGGCGGCAAAGTTGGCGTTTTCGAGCGTCTTGGTCATCAGGAACTCGGTGCGCGCCACGTGCAGCGGGCATTCGAAGCGCCGGGTCAGCCACCCCACCATGCCCATATGGTCCGGGTGGTAGTGGCTGCACACCACGCGCGTAATACGCTGCCCCTTCAGGTGGCCGGCCAACACGTTCTCCCACACCGCCTGGGTTTCATCGTTGCCCAGGCCGGTATCCAGCACCGCCCAGCCGCCGTCGTCCTCCACCAGGTACACGTTCACGTGGTTCAGCAGAAAGGGCAGGGCCAGGCGCAGCCAGAAAATGCCGGGCGCCACCGCCACCAGGGTGCCGGCTTCCGGCACTTGCGGGTAGGGAAAGGCGATTGCATCGCCCGGTGCGGCTGAGGTGAGCATGAAACGGTTCTAAGGTTCACCGCGCCGCAGCACAACACACCCGTCTCTGCCACATTGACGACCGTAGCCGCCGCCCGCCATAGCACCCCACCCCAAGGCCAAAAGTTTTTTGCTTCTTTNNTTCAAAAAAGAAGACCTTTCTTCTTGGGAGCTTGTATGCGCCTTCCTCTCGCCCTCTGTGCCCTCCTTGCCTCCGTCACCGCCGCCCAGGCCGCCAAGCCCGCGGCCAAATTATCGGCACTCGTCGCCGCCTATTACGACGGTCTGTGGAAGGCCTCGCCCGTCACCGCCACGCAAGCCGGCTTGCATGCGTGGGACAGCCAGCTCGACGATGTCTCCGCCGCCGCCCATGCGCGGGAGGCGGCGCGCCTGAAATCCATCGTCATCGCGTTGCAGGCGCTCAACGGTGTGGCGCTCAGCCTGCATGATCGTGACGACCGCGATGTAGTGGCAGCCCATATCGACGGCAGCCTGCTGGAGGAGATCACGGTTCAGCAATGGCGGCACAACCCCGCCACCTACGTGGATCTGCTCACCACCGCGATCTACTCCCTGATCGAGCGTGATTTCGCCCCCCTGTCGGCGCGCATGGCCAGCGTGATCGCGCGGGAGGCGCTGGTGCCCGCCATGCTGGCGGAGGCGAAAAAGAATCTGACCAATATGCCGCCGGTATTCATCGATATCGCGCTGGAGAATCTCGATGGCGCCGTCGGCTTTCTCACCAACGATGTGCCGGTTGCTTTCACGGCCGTGAAGGAGTCTTCCCTGCGCGCCAGGCTCGCCCAATCCACCAAGGCCGCGCTCGCCGCCTGCGCCGATTACCGTGCGTTCCTTATCGCCCAGAAGCCGGCCGCCCATGGCAGTTTCGTGCTGGGCCGCACTGCCATGCAGCGTTTGCTGGCCAGTGACATGGTGACTGTCCCCGTCGAGCGTGTTCTTGCCGCCGGCCGTGCGCAACTGGCCAAGGACCATGCCACGTTCCTGGCCACCGAAAAACTGATCGATCCCAAGGATCCCGCCGGCGCCTTGAAAATGATCGAGGCCGACCACCCTGACGCCGCGCATCTTATCCCCACCGCGCGGGCCGCTTTGCCGTCTTTGCGCGCCTTCATCGAGGCGCATCACATCGTGGATCTCCCCTCGCCGATGATGCCCACGGTGGGGGAAACCCCGCCCTTCGCCCGCGCCCTTATTTTTGGCGAGCTCGATCCGCCCGGCCCTTTGGAGGCGCACGCGACCCAGGCTTATTTCTTCATCACCCCGCCCGATCCGAAATCCAGTGCCGCCGCGCAATCCACCTTCCTGGAATACTGGAACAAGCCGGTTCTGCAGAACCTCGCCGTGCACGAGGCCCTACCTGGTCATTTCACCCAATATCTCTACCTGCACGCGAACCCGACCTGGTCCATCGTGCGCAAGATGGCCCAATCCTACACCGCCACGGAGGGTTGGGCGCATTACAGCGAGCAGATGATGCTGGACGAGGGTTTGGGCGCCGGCGACCCCAAGCTGCGCCTCGCCCAATTGCAGGACGCGCTCTTGCGTGATTGCCGTCTGATTGCCGCCATCGGCATGCACACCCAGGGCATGTCCTTGGCCCAGGCCACCGACATGATGCAAACCCAATGTTTCCAACCGCCCGACGTGGCGCCGAAGGAGGCGCGTCGTGGGACGTCCGATCCCGGGTATTACTCCTACACCCTCGGCAAGCTGGAGATTCTCAAGCTGCGCGCGGACGTTCAGGCGGCGGAGGGCAAATCCTTCACCCTGGCGCATTTCCACGACCGTTTCCTTTCCGCCGGCCTGGTGCCGATCGCGGTGATACGGCGGGAGATTTTGGGCAAGGATGCGCCGGCGCTATGAGTTGATCGGCGTAACCGACGGTGGGCTTTCGCCCACCAACACGCCCGACGATCGCTGTACCCGCTTAGAAAGCGGGTGCGCCGCCGCGCCCCTGCTTGCCGTGATCCACCCGATTCGCCAAAATCGTGCCCGTCATGCTGGGGGGGACGGGTGGCATACATTTTAGGGCCGGAGACTGTCACCTATCGGATCGAGCGCCTTCGCAGACACGATGTCAGCTACAACCCGCCACCAGGCCGGCCTCATCGCGTGTTCGAGCAGAGCAGCGATGGTTTCCTCGTCACCGGCTATCAAGACGGCTCCGACTGGCTGGTCTCGCCACTTGGGCGGCAAACATACGGCGGCGTGATCGGCGAGCGCCCCGACTGCGGCTGGGCGATTGCCCGCGACCGGCGGGATTACCACCGCATGCACCTCTATATCCTCGATTTCCCGTCGAAATCATCCCGCGAAGTCACCGCTCTACGGCTGACGCGCGACTTCCGCATCCTGGACTACGATGCAAAGCATCTCGTTATCCTCGCCGCGCCGGCGGACGAGCCAGAAAGCACCGCCAGAGAACTCGTGGTCGTCGATATCGCAGCGGCAAACATCGCCGACCGGTTTGTTCTTCCAGGGCTTTCCCATTTTTTCTTCGACCCGGTCGGACGCACCCCACAGGGGTGGATCGTCATCAACGCGTCGCGCATTGGCGAAAATAACGAGCCCTTGTACATCCACGGCATTGCCCGAATCCAGCCGCTGACTCGTGAAACCGCGTTCGAAATCTTCTCACGTGAGAAAACGACGCTGCCCAGGATCAGCCCATCCGGCCAGTATGTCGTGCGGGCATCCACATCCGTCCTTCCCGTAGCGCCGCGAGCATCCCACTTGCATGAAGCGACCGTCACTGGCGCGGGCGCCGGTCTCTACGAACGGTCGATCGAAATTTGGGCCGGGAACCCACTTTCCCTCATCCGCACCCTTCCGCTTGAATGGGCGAACACCGGGCAAGCATGGGAATTGCCCCTTCCTGCTTCGGTTCGATTGGTGTGGCAGCCAGACGAAGCGGCCTTTTGGTGGGTTGAAGGGCGGCGCGCGATTTGCGTGGGCATGGATGGAACAACGTCACCGCCCATCTGCTTCGATAATCGCTTCTACCCATTTACGGCCTTGCCGGGCCGCGCTGCGGAGGCGCTATGCGAGCGCGAGACAAACTTCGAAATGATCCGGCTCGACGGATCGCCGTCCGACGATTTGTCGCCGGTCGAGGCACCGGCGCCGACGGTCCTCGTGCCCAGTGCGGCCGACGTGAAGCGTCAGAAAACGGCGCAGGCGGCGTTGAAAAAGCTGGTCAGCGAGAAAAGCGACTTGCGCTTCACGGCCAAAACCACGGATGCGCAAGGCGTTATTGCTGTGATCGACGCCATCACCGCGGCGCTTGATAAGGGGCTGGCCTGGTTCAGCGACGACGAAGGTAAAATCAAGGTCGCCGTCAAGATCGACGGCGCCAAATATGATGAGGAACGCTTTTTTGCGCATGTCGAAACGCTCGGCATCGAGGCCGTGCCCGCTCTCACCCGGTTACTGACCAAATGCCGTACGGACCGCGATTTTTCCGCTTCCTGGAGCGGAGATCTGGAGGATGCACGGCAGGCGTTTGGCACCGCCGCAAAAGCCCTTGCCGGCATCGACCCCGCCGCCTGGTTGGAACTCGCCGCCTACGAGATGTGCATCGACGATGACCACGAATGTTATTTTCGCGACGAAGTCGTTCCTTATTTTCTGAAAACCCACCGCTGGCGCGAGGAAAGCTTCGCGTTCGCGCTGGCGGATATTGTCCAAGTACGAAACAACATGGGCGACGACTTCACGTATGCCTGGCGGCGCAGCGGTCTGGCCGCCGCCGCCGAAGCGGCCTACTCGCCCGCTTCGTTCGCCGCACTGATGCTTCTTATCCGCAATCGTATGCTGAGCGCGGCGGCAGGCACCTTCGCCACATACGCCGCATCGGTCGCCAAGGCCCCGCTGCCCATCCATGGCTGGATCAATTACGACCGGCTGTTCGACCAGATCAAGAGCAGCATGACCCCGTGGGAATCGCTCGTGTTTCAAGAGCTGAAACAGCCGAGGCCGTAGGGTGGGACGCGCT
>PKZM01000049.1 GCA_003133065.1 Acetobacteraceae bacterium | reverse complement strand
AAAAAAGAAAAACTCTTCTTTTTTGAAAAAAAGAAGCAAAAAACTTTTACCTATTAGAGTCCCTCGAACAAAGCAGTGGAGATGTAGCGTTCGGCGAACGAGGGGATGATCGTTACGATCCGTTTGCCCGCCATGTCCGGGCGCGCCGCCAGCCGCAGCGTCGCCGCCAGCGCGGAGCCGGAGGATATCCCGCCAGGTATCCCCTCCAGCCGCGCCAAGCGCCGCGCATTGGCAAAACTCTCCTCGTTGCTCACCTGAATAATCTCGTCGATCAGCCCCGTCTCCAAAATCGCCGGCACAAACCCCGCGCCAATCCCCTGCAGCGGATGCGGCCCCGGCGCCCCGCCCGAAAGCACGTGGCTCGCCTCTGGCTCCACCGCCACCATCCGAATCGCCGGATTGCGCCCCTTCAGCACCTGCCCGATCCCGGTCAGCGTGCCGCCGGTGCCGATGCCGCTCACCACCGCATCCACCTGGCCCGCCGTATCGTGCCAGATCTCCTCGGCCGTCGTCTGCCGGTGGATCGCCGGATTGGCCGCATTGCCGAACTGGTTGGGGCTGACCGAGCCCGGATACAGCGCCATCAGCTCCTCCGATCGCGCGATCGCCCCCTTCATCCCCGCCGCCCGCGGCGTCAGCTCCAGTTGCGCACCCAGGAAAGCCAGCATCTTGCGCCGCTCGATCGAAACGCTCTCCGGCATCGTCAGGATCAGCCGGTAGCCGCGGCTCGCGCACATGAACGCGAGCCCGATCCCCGTATTGCCCGATGTCGGCTCGATGATCAGCGTCTGCGGCCCGATCCGCCCGGCCGCCTCCAGCGCCAGGATCATGTTCACCCCGATCCGGTCCTTCACGCTGCTGGTCGGGTTGAAGAACTCCAGCTTCAGGCAGATGTCGGCCTTGATGCCATCCTGCGCCGTGATGCGCGGGATCCGCACCAGCGGCGTGTTGCCGATGGTCTCGGCGATGCTGTCATAGATCCGCCCGCGTAACGGCGGGTCGAAGCGCAATTGCGCGGGCGGTACGGCGTGCGTGTCCATGGCGTGTCACCTTGTGTATGTAACGGCGTGGTTTTGATCGCCCGGCGGCAGGGATTAGCTGGCGGTTTCCCCATGCTTTCGCCAAACTGGTCTGTATGTCCAGGCGCCACTTCGACGTCACGCCAGAGCTGATGCTACGCGCCTACAGGGCGGGCTTGTTTCCCATGGCCGAAACGCGCCGTGGCGACCGGCTCTATTGGCTCGATCCGGAGCAGCGGGGCATCCTGCCGCTGCACGCCTTCCATCTGCCCCGCCGCCTCGCCCGAACCGTCGCCACGGGCGGCTTCGAGATCACGTCCGACCGTGAGTTCCCCCGAATCATCGCCGGCTGTGCCGCCCCCGCCGAGGGGCGGGAGGACACCTGGATCAACCGCGATATCGAGCGCCTCTTCACCGCCCTGCACGCGCTCGGCCATGCCCATAGCGTGGAGGCCTGGCAGGATGGCGTGCTCGTCGGCGGCCTCTACGGCGTGGTCCTCGGCGGCGCCTTCTTCGGCGAGAGCATGTTCAGCGTCGCCCGCGACGCCTCCAAGGTCGCCCTCGTCCATCTCGTCGCCCGCTTGCGCCTGGGCGGCTTCACCTTGCTCGACACCCAGTTCGTCACCGCCCATCTCACCCGCTTCGGCGCCATCGAGGTCCCGCGCGAGGCCTACAAAGCCCTGCTGGAAAAAGCCGCCGCCATCCCCGCCCGCTGGATCGCCGATCCCTCCCAAGCCCAGATCGCCGCCGAAATCGCCCGCCTCCGCCACCCCCCGCCGGTGCAGCCCACCTCTTGACCACACCCGGTCTCCGCCGCACCTCACCCCAATGAACCGCTTCCCCATCATCCCCGCGCTCTGCGCAGCACTCCTGGCACTGCCCGCACGCGCCGCCGTTCCCCGGCTGGTCCCGCTGCACGATGTCACCATCGTCTACACCGTCCACCCGCGCGACCACGCGCCGCTGGACGTGCGCGTCAGCATCGAGGCCGGCGGTACCAATCTGCGCATCACCAGCGAGGACCTGCCCACCGCCTTCCTCGTCGATCGCCCCGCCGAAACCGCCACCATCCTGCTGCCCATGCTCAAACTCTATGCAACCGTCGGCATCGGCCCTTTCGATCCCCAGCAGACCATCCTCAAGCGCGCCCATTTCGAACGCCACGGCCAGGAACACCTCGCCGGCCATGCCTGCACGGACTGGACCGCCACCTCCCCCAGCGGCCAGGCGAGCGCCTGCATCACCGATGATGGCGTGATCCTGCGCGGCAGCGCCGCCGACCGGCATGGCCCGCTCGGCATGGTGCGCGCCGCTCTCGTCGACTATGGCGGCCTCTCGCCCGAGCTGTTCCGCCGCCCGCCCGGCTACCGCAATGCCGGCTCACTCCCGGTGGACGGCCTGCCCGGCGGCCGGCCGTGAACAGCACGGCGCGCCTTACCGCGCCTTGCACACCAGCCAGTTCATCAAGCGCGGCCGGTTCTCGCACACCGCCGCCCACCTATCCCTGTCGCTGAACCGCGCCAGCATCGGGAAGGCGCCAGGGTCGCGCCCCCCCGCATAGATCACCTCGATCATATGCGTGCGCCACAGGCTGGCGAACACCGCGGGCGTGCAGCCGGGATCGGCGAAATCGTGGCACTCGATCACCAGGTCGCTGTGCCGCAGCGCGGCCGCGACGCCAGGGGTGGCGAACAGCGCCGTCTCGAACCCCTCGCAGTCGCAGATCACCAGCAAGCGCCCATGCGTGTCGGCAAGCGCTGCCACATCCTCCGGAACGCAGGTGCCGTGTACATACACCCGGTCCGCCACGCCGTTGGCCTCGGCATTGTGCCGGATCACCGCGTGCTCCCGCGGATCGGCCTCGAACGCATGCACCGGCACGCCCGGGCAGCGCAGCGCCAGGCCGATCGCATAATACCCTTCGCCGGCGCCGATATTCACGATCGCCCCGATCTCGCCATCGGCCAGCGTGGCGATCGCGCTATGCAGCTCCTGCTCGTATACGCCCAGCAGCTTCGGCGTGATGTCCCCGTCCGACCAGAACCCTTCCGCCAGAACGCGCATGCCGCGGAACGGCCCCGCCTGCACCCGCCCGCCGGTGCGCTGCTGCACATAGGCATTGATATGCTGGCGCTCCATGGTGCCGGCATAGAGGGGCGCGTCACCGCCCGGCGCAGGCCCGGCCAGCGCCGCCAGATACCGCTGCATGCAGGCCAGCTTGGGCGCCGCATAGCCCACGCCGCCGGGGAAATGCACCAGCCCCCGCCGGTCGTCCAGCGCGGGCACGCTCTCCAGTTTGCCCAGGTGATTGCGCAGGTATTTCCGCAGACTTCCGATCTCGATGCCGGCCGACTTGTTCAGCACGTAGTTCGCGCCCGGCTGATCATAGGCCGGCAGCGTGCGCGTGCCGTGGGCGCGGCAGAAGCCTTCCGTCGTTTCGATGATGGTGCGGAAAGCGGCCCGCAGCATCAGCGCGGAGGCCGCCCCCAGCACACCGGTCGAAAAGCTTCCGGTCAGCCGCGCGCCGGCACTGCGCGCATCCTGCCTGAAGAACGGCGCCCCCCAATATCCGGCGTCGGCCAGCAAATCCCCCTCCGCCAGCGCCAGCGGCTTGGAGGAAACCGCCACATCCCGCAGCAGGGGCAGGATGGTGTTATCGCAGATCACGTCGGTATCCAGGTACAGGACAGGCCCGAAACAGGCCGGATTGATGATGTCGCACAACCGGTAGCGCGCCAGGGTGAAATCCAGAAAATCGGTGCCTGGGACAGAATGAAAGCGGATTCGTGCCAGGATCCATCCGGGCAGGATGCCCAGGCTTGCGCGGCTGTCCTCGTTGCCCAGCACCAGCACATCGCCGCTGTAGCCGCCATGCGTGAACAGCGAGTCCAGCGCCAGGTGCAGAAGCTGAAACATCTCGCCGGTGCCGAAGGCGCAGAAATACACCAGCGGCCGCCATGGCCGCAGATATTCGATCTTCCAGCCCTCATAGACCAGTTGGAAGGCGGCTACCGGCGGCAGCCAGGCCTCGCCGGATATGGCCAGGTCGGCGATATCGCCGTAGCGGCAGGTCATGTCGCCGACGCGTAAACACCCATCGCCCGTATGTACGATCGCGCCCGGTTCGATGATCTGCGCGGTGGAAAGGGTGATCCATGCCGACCCTGCCAGGCGAGAGAGGCAGGTGAGCGTATCGGGTGGCACCGCGAACACGGGCAGGGCGAAACCCGGCGCCTGCGCACCGGACTGACCTTCCAGCGCCAGATCGTCGATCGCGTCCAGCCGCAGCCAGTTCGCGGCAAGCAGGAGCGCGCCATCCTCGCCCTCCGGCCGCAGCGACACATCCACCAGCCTGTCCCACGGCGTATCAGCGGCCTCGGCCGACATGCTGCGGAAGACCGCGCCGTCCGCCGCCATCAGGGTGCGCGGCGACGTATCGATCGGGCCGTGCATCAGCCGGCCCGAGCCTTCATCGTAGAAGATCAGCCGGCCCGGTCCGGTGAGGAGAAACTGCATGGCCCACCTTGAGCTGCGTGGCGCCCATGAGCCAACAAACGGATGAACGTAGCGTTAGCGCAACGCTGCCGGTTCGGTCCGCGACAGCACAGTCAAAAGTCTTTTGCTTCTTTTCTTGAGAAAAGAAGACCTTTATTTCCTTACGGTTTCGGCGTGGGGATCGTCGTCACGCTGCCATTCGGCCCGATCACCGTGCTGGTGCCATTGCCGTTGGGCACGATGATGCTGCTGTTATCGGTGCCGCCGCGCGTATGCAGATCGGTGCCACCGCCGGTGCCGACCGCCTGCCCGCCTGGCGTGCGCACCACACCGGCGGGGAAGGACGTGCCGACATTGGGAGCATGAAGCTGCTGCTCCGGCACTTCATAGCCGGGCAATTGCGGCAGCGGCTGCAGCGGTGCGTAGCCGCCGGTGCCGGTGCCCATTTCGCGGGCCTGCTGCGCCTGCAGATCCTTCAGTGTCGGCGGTGCCTTGGGCGGCGGCGGCCAGACATCGCCGGCCTCGAACAGGATCGGCGGCGGCTGATCCACGGTCTTGGCGCGTACCTTGGCATAGGTCTCGCTGCGGCCCGGCGCGGCGTTGGGATTGGCGCCGAACGGCAGGGTGAAGGTGTCGCCGAGATACGAATAGAAGCCCGACCCCGCGCAGCCTGACAGCAGCATCGAGGTGGCGAGCAGAACGATACGCCGCATGTACAACTGGGCCCCCGGCCTGACAGACCCGCCCACCATGCCCTGTGGGCGGTTCCGGCTCAAGTGCGGGCAACCACCCCGGCGTGTCATCAGGGCCGCGCCATAAACGCCACGATCCAGGCGGCGACGCGCGCGGGATCGTTGAGCGGCAGTATCGGCAGCGGACAGCCCGGCAGATCGGCATCCGTGGCGACCGCAACGATGCCGGGCGTATCCGGCCAGAGCGGGGTTTTGCCCGCCGCCGCCCGCCATACCTCGATACGCGGAAAATCCTCCGCCTTGAAACCTTCCACCAGCACGAGATCCACCGGCGCCAGCCGGGCCGCGAGCGCGCGCAGGCCGGGGGAGCCTTCGGGCGTTTCGCGCAGCAGCGCCCAGCGCTGGCCGCCCACCACCAGCACCTCCTGCGCGCCGGCCTGGCGGTGGCGGAAACTGTCCTTGCCCGGCCGGTCCAGATCCAGCCCGTGATGCGCATGCTTGATGGTGGAGACACGCACCCCTGCTGCGCGCAGATGCGGCAGCACGGCGGTCAGCAGCGTGGTCTTGCCGCTGCCGGACCACCCCGCCAGCCCCAGCAGGATCAGTGCGGCACCGCGTCGCTGCCCTGGGGCTTGGCCAGAGAAGGTGGCAGTACGGTGGCGTGAACGCGTTCGACCGCGGGCACGGCGGGGCCGAGCCGGCGTGGGTCGGCCAGCGAGGGAACCACGTGCCGGATGCCCGCCATGAGGTAATCCCAGCCCGTGACAAGGGTCAGCAATGCCGCCGCCCACAGCATCACCGTGCCGATCATGCCCACGGGCAGCGCCGAGAGCCCGAGCACCGACGCCCCGCTATCGCCGGCCAGCAGCGTGCCCAAGGCGGCCATCTGCAGCCCGGTCTTCCATTTGGCGAGCCGCGTCACCGGCAGACCGACCGACAGACCGGCCAGATACTCGCGCAGGCCGCTCACCAGGATTTCCCGGCACATGATCACGATCGCCGGATACAGCCCGTGATCTGGCAGCCTGCCCTGGCCGGCGAGCACCATCAGGGTGGCGCCCACGAGAAGCTTGTCGGCAATGGGGTCCAGCATGCGGCCGAGATCGGAGTGCAGTTGCCGGCGCCGCGCGATCCGCCCATCCAGCCAATCCGTGATCCCCGCGAGCGCGAACACCACGCAGGCGGCCACATCGCCATCCGGCCGATGCAGCGCCACCAGCGCGACCAGCACGGGGATGGCCGCGATGCGCGACAAGGTCAGCAAGTTGGGAAGGTTCGGCATCATGCGGCGGCAGGATAGCCGTAAAACCAGCCGAGGTCAGCCCACTGCAACGTCTCGCAAAATGGGGCCGGATGATCAAATTAGAGAAAAACCGGCGTGGCCGGTCTTTTTTACTTGTCAAAACCTGAAGACTGTGCAACAAACTTAGTCATGGAAGAAGAACCTATCCTCAGAGAAGCTCTCGCACGTCGTGATGCCGCGCTGGCTGAAGCGCGCCGCCTCGATGAATTCGTCCGGCTTTATAATGAGCTGCGCGGCCGCATCGGCGGCGGGAAATACGGCGAGGTTGTCGGCCTGCAGTCGTCATCGCCGCTTGTCGTGGTTGGCGACAAGGGCGGCTCGGACGGCGAGTTCATGCTGGACAAAAGCCGCCCCAACGTCCGCTGAGGGTCAAGGGATCTTTGCTTCTCCCCTGATCAGGACAGAAGCAAAGACTTTGTTACCGATAGCGTAAGCAGTGACATGGGCCAGGCAAAGCCCATGTCAGTACTCTATGCGAGATCTTTCAGGCTGCTGATCACGCGGCTCAGCATGCCATAGGCGATGGCCTCCTCGGCGCTCATCCAGTAGTTGCGGTCCGTATCCTTGGCCACCTTTTCGTAGGGCTGGCCGGTTTCGGTCGCGATCAGGCGGTTCAGCCGCTCGCGCATCTTGATGATCTCCCGCGCCTCGATGTCGATATCCACGGCCGGGCCACGCACCCCACCCATGGGCTGATGCAGCAGAAAGCGCGTCTGCGGCAGGCAGTAGCGGCGCTCCTTGCGGCCCGCCAGGAAGATCAGCGCGCCGGCGCTGGCCACCCAGCCGGTGCCGATCATCCGCACCGGCGCTTCCGCATCCACGAACCGGATCATGTCGTGAATGGTGTCGCCGCTCTCCACATGGCCGCCCGGCGAGTTGACATAGACGTCGATGGGTTCCGAGGACGCGCTGGCGAGCGCCAGCAATCGGCCGGTGACATCGCGGGCCACCTTGTCGTTGATCGCGCCGAAAATCAGCACCTTACGCTGTTTCAGCAGCCGGTGCTCCAGCTCGTTGACCGGCGAGGAGAGGGTGGTGTTGCCCTCCGGTTCCTTCTGGTCGGGGCCCAGCGGCTCGGGAACGTCCGGGCCGTCCGGCTCGTGCTCGGGTTCGTCCTCATCCATCCGCAGGCGATCACTGACGGTGAAGGGTTGGTGGCCGTAGCTGTTGCTCATCGCGTCTCAGCACTCCTGGTGTGCGCGTCCATGGGTCGGAAGGTGGTGTATCGGCGGGGCATTGTCGAGCCGGTGCAATAAAGAAGAAAGGTCTTCTTTTTTGAANNGCCCCAGCCACGCTGCCCGGTGAGAAACACCCCCCACCCCAGCGCCGCCCCCAGATGCCGGAATACCTGGAAACTGAACGGCTCGGCGAGTGCTGCCAGAAACGCATGGCTCAGCCGGCTGCTCTCGTCATCGCCGGTCCAGCGTCGGTACAGCACCACCGACCACAGGTGGAAGCCGAAATCGATGACGATCTTGGCCACCATTACGCCGGCGGCCGGCACCAGCGCGCCGA
>PKZM01000144.1 GCA_003133065.1 Acetobacteraceae bacterium | reverse complement strand
GGATCAGTGAAGGGGTTTTGCAGGACTGACAAAAGCGCCGCCTCCTTCCCCACGTGGGGGGAGGGGGATTCGCCCTACATCGCGGAATACGCCTCGGTGTCCGCCGGCAGCGTGTTGTAATCAAAGCCCACGCCAAACTCCGTATACCGCGCGCACGGCAAATCCGCGATCGTCTTCGTCCCCTTCATCACAACCAGCCCGGAACTCGCCGCCGCCCCGGTCCGGTCATTCCCCTCCATGTTATACACGATGTAGCTGTACTCGCCGTTGCTAAAGCGCAACTGATGCTCCATCCCCGCGTAACGGTCCTCCCGGTAAAAGANNATTCTTCTGCGCTGCACTGCCCACAATCGAAATATCGGCGCGGCCCGGGGCGCCGAACGTATACGTGAACCGCCCGCCGTCCTGCGTTACCGAAACGGCTTTTTTGCCGACCGAACATGCAAACACGCCGGCGGCGCGCGCGCAGGGGGTTATCAGGGTGCAGAAAGTCAGGAAGGCAGAAAGGCCTTCTTTTTTGAAANNCTGTTGGTACGCGCCTCGCCGGCGGCGTACGCCGAGGAACAAAAGTTTTTTGGTTCTTTTTTTCAAAAAAGAACACTTTCTTCATGCCCTCTTGATCTCAAACCCCGCCACCGCCCGCGGCACATACGGCGCCTCCAGCGCAGCCACCTCTTCCTCCGTCAATTTCAGGCTCAGCGCCGCCACCGCATCCTCCAGATGCCCCATCTTGCTGGCGCCGATGATCGGCGCGGTAATCCCCGTCTTGGCCAGCAGCCACGCCATGCCGATCTGCGCCATGTTCACCCCCCGCGCCGACGCAAGTTTTTCCACCGCGCCCACGATCGCCCGGTCGCTCGCCTCGGCGCCCACATACAGGCCGCGGCCGAACTGGTCGGTCTGCGCCCGCTTCGTCGGTGATCCCTCCGTCCACGGCCGCGTCAGCTTGCCGCGCGCCAGAGGGCTCCACGGGATCACGCCGATGCCCTCCTCCACGCACAGATCCAGCATTTCCCGCTCCTCCTCCCGGTAAAGCAGGTTGATGTGGTTCTGCATGCTCACAAATCGCGTCCAGCCGTTCAGCTTGGAGATGTAGAGCGCGCGGCAGAACTGCCACGCATGCATCGATGATGCGCCGATGTAGCGCGCCTTGCCCGCCTTCACCACGTCATGCAGCGCCTCGAGTGTCTCCTCGATCGGCGTTTCGGGATCGAAGCGATGGATCTGATACAGATCCACATACTCCATCCCCAGCCGCTTCAGGCTGGCGTCGATCTCGGCGAAGATCGCCTTGCGCGACAGGCCGCGCCCATTGGGATCCTTGTGCATCGGCCCATGCACTTTGGTGGCCACCACCACCGCATCGCGCTGCGTCATCTCCCGCAGCGCCCGCCCCACGATCTCTTCGCTGGACCCGGCCGAATACACATTCGCCGTGTCGAAGAAATTGATCCCCAACTCCAGTGCCCTTGCAATGAACGGCCTGCTCTCCGCCTCCGGCAACGTCCACGCATGCGTGCCGCGATCGGGCTCCCCATACGTCATGCACCCAAGGCAAATCCGCGAAACCTTCAGGCCCGTCTTGCCGAGATTAACGTAGTCCAAGTATAGTCTCCTTGATGATTCAGGCAACAAACCTGGTGCCCAGCGTCGGGTTCCGACCTTGCCGGAGCAAGAGATTCAACCACGAAGACACGAAGAACACGAAGTTATGCACGAAGGAAAATCAAACTCACAACACGACGCGCCTCAATCCCTGCTTGAACAGGATCGCATGAAAATTCATCAAAAAGCCAATCCTGCACCCGGACAGCTTGAGGTAGGTAAGGAGCTGTGCTTGGTGTAAGGGGATGAGAGCCTCAGCCGCCTTAACCTCTACAATAACATTGCGTCCAACCATGAGATCAATCCGATAACCGGCATCAAGTTTCGCGCCATCATAACTAATCGGCATCACCACCTGCCGCTCCACCAACAAGCCACGCACCTGCAACTCATGCGCAAGACAATGCTCATACGCAGATTCAAGTAACCCCGGCCCCAACACCCGATGGACCCTTAAACCAGAGTCGACAACAATACTGGCGATCCTCTCCGGGTCCATAACCTCTTCGTGCATAACTTCGTGTTCTTCGTGTCTTCGTGGTTGAATCTCTTTCTTACCCAAGGCAAACCCATCTGTTACGGTGCCATAGATTACCCGTCAGCGCCCGGTCCCGCAACGACCATCCCAAGACTCTTCTTTTTTGAAAAAAAGAAGCAAAAAACTTTTACCCTTTTGGGGCGCGCCCTAAGCGACTAGCGTAAACCCCATGTCAATCTCCGCGCCGTTCATCGCCAGGCCCATCGCCACCTGCCTGCTCTCCGTGGCCGTACTCCTGATCGGCGCGCTGGGCTATATGGCGCTGCCCGTCTCCGCCCTGCCGCAGGTGGACTTCCCCACCATCGTCGTCAGCACCTCCTATCCAGGTGCCGGCCCCGATACCATGGCAACCCTGGTCACGGCCCCGCTGGAACGCCAGCTCGGCCAGATCAACGGCATCACCACCATGCAAAGCGCCTCCTCCGTCGGCTCCAGCGAGATCACTCTCCAGTTCGATCTCACCCGCAGCATGGACGGCGCCGCCCAGGATGTGCAGGCCGCCATCAATGCCGCGCAAGGCATCCTGCCCCAAAGCCTGCCCTACCCGCCAAGCTACAACCGCGTGAACCCGGCCGACGCCCCCATCGTCAGCCTCGCCGTCACCAGCGATACCCTGCCCGTCGACCAGGTGGCCGACGCCGCCGATACCCTGCTGCAACCCAAACTCAGCCAGATCGACGGCGTCGGCCGCGTCATCGTCCAGGGCGGGCTCAAACCCGCCATCCGCGTGGAACTGGATCCCGCGCGCCTGGCCGCCTACGGCCTGTCGATGGAGGATGTCCGCACCGCCATCAGCAACGCCAATGTCAGCGGCGCCAAAGGCAGTTTTAATGGCCCCCACCTGGCCTATACGGTGGCCACCAACGATCAGCTCACCACGCCGGACTCCTACCGCAGCCTCATCATCGCATGGCGCGCCGGCAGCGCCGTGCGCCTCAGCGATGTCGGCACCGTCGTCCGCGGCGTGGAAAACGACCGCGTGGACGCCTGGTACAACGGCCACCCCGCCGTAATGCTGGATGTGCAGCGCCAGCCCGGCGCCAATATCGTCGCAACCGTGGACGCGGTGCGCGAGGAACTGCCGGACCTCACCAAAGCCCTGCCGCCCGGCATCCATATGGAAATCGCCGCCGACCGCACCCAAACCATCCGCGCCTCGGTGGCCGATGTGCAGCGCACGTTGCTTCTGGCCATGGTGCTGGTCGTCGCCGTCATCTACCTCTTCCTGCGCTCATGGCGCGCCACCCTCATCCCCGCCGTGGCCCTGCCGCTCAGCCTGATCGGCACGTTCGGCGTCATGTCCTGGCTCGGCTACGGCCTGGACAACCTCTCGCTCATGGCGCTGACGGTGGCCTCCGGCTTCGTGGTGGACGATGCGATCGTCATGATCGAGAACGTGGTCCGCTATATCGAGGATGGGGTCAGGCCGCTGGAAGCCGCCTTCCGCGGCGCCGGCCAGATCGGCTTCACGATCGTCTCCCTCACCGTCTCGCTCATCGCCGTGTTCATCCCGCTGCTGTTCATGGGCGGCGTGGTGGGGCGGCTGTTCAAGGAATTCTCCGTCACCCTGTCGGTCGCCGTCGCCGTCTCGGCGGTGATCTCCCTCACGCTGACCCCGATGATGTGCGGCCGGCTGCTCAAGCCCATCAAGCCGGGCCGCGGCTCGCGCAGCAACCGCTTCTTCGGCGGCCTGCTGGAGCGCTACCGGCGCAGCCTGATCGTGTCCCTGCGCCACCGCAACACGGTGCTCGTCATCGCCCTGCTCACGCTGGCCGGCACCGTCGCCCTGTATATCGTTGTGCCAAAAGGCTTCCTGCCGCAGCAGGATACCGGCGCCATCGTCGCCACCACGGAAGGCGCGCAGAACATCTCCATCCCCGCCATGTCCGCCCTGCAACTGCGCGCCGCCGCCATCGTGCGGGCCGATCCGGCGGTGGCCAACGTCGCCTCCCTCGTCGGCGCCGGCAACATCAACCCCACGCCCAACGTGGGCCGCCTCTCCATCACGCTGAAACCCCGCACGTTGCGCGACGCCATGCCAGTGGTGATCGCCCGCCTGCAACATGGGCTTGAAGGCATTGCCGGCTTCTCGGTGTTCCTCCAACCCGTGCAGGATATCCAGATCGGCGCCCGAGTCAGCCGTACCCAATACCAATACACCCTCACCGATACCGATCAGGCCGAGCTCGCGCACTGGACGCCGCTGCTGATCGACCGTCTGCGCGCCAGCCCCGATCTCGCCCATGTCACGTCCGACCAGCAGGAGAATGGGTTCGCCACCGAAATCGTGGTGGACCGCGACCGCGCCACCCGCCTGGGCGTCACCATGCAGGCGATCGAGGATGTGCTCTACGATGCCTTCGGCCAGCGCCAGGTCAGCACGATCTACGAGCAGAGCAACCAGTATCGCGTGGTGATGCAGGCTCTGCCCTCCTGGATCGCCGATCCGGGCAAGCTGGCGCAGTTGCGTGTACCGGGAACAGTGGCGAGCTTCGGCGCCAACGGCTCGGCACAGACGGCAAGCAGCACGGTCGCCACCACCAATACGGTCGCCCAGGTGCCGCTGATGGCGGTGGCTCACGTGGTGCGCCGCACCGCGCCGCTGGTGATCACGCACCAGGCGCAATTCCCCTCCGTCACCATCAGCTTCGATGTGCGGGCAGGCGCCTCGCTGGGCGACGCGGTGGCCGAAATGGCCGCCGCCCAACAGGCGATCGCCCTGCCGGCGACGATCATCGGTTCCTATTCGGGCGACGCCGCGGAATTCCAGCGATCCCTGGCCGCGGAGCCCTGGCTGATCCTGGCCGCCGTCGCGGTGATCTATATCGTGCTCGGCGTGCTCTACGAGAGTTTCATCCACCCGGTCACGATCCTCTCCACCCTGCCCTCGGCGGGGATCGGCGCGCTGCTGGCGCTGATGCTGTTCGGCTATGACCTGTCGATCGTCGCGCTGGTGGGTATCGTGCTGCTGATGGGCATCGTGAAGAAGAACGGCATCCTGGTGGTCGATTTCGCCATCGAAGCGGAGCGCACGCGCGGGCTTTCACCCGAAGCCGCCGCAGTGGAAGCCTGCGTGCTGCGCTTCCGCCCGATCATGATGACCAGTTTCGCCGCCATCCTCGGCGCCGTGCCACTCGCCATCGCGCTCGGCCAGGGCGCCTCGCTGCGCCAGCCGCTCGGCCTCACCATCATCGGCGGCCTCATCGTGAGCCAGGC
>PKZM01000157.1:1893-21221 GCA_003133065.1 Acetobacteraceae bacterium | reverse complement strand
TCCACGATCCCGCCGCCGGTGTCGGCGGGATCGTGGTTGGCGAGCTGGAACGCGGCACCGTCAGTGACGCGGTAGCGGTCCAGGAGGCGTAAGGCGTGCTTGTGCTTCATCAGAAAGGAAGATGGTCTTTTTTGAAAAAAAGACCCAAAAAACGTGTGGTCATGGGGTGCGGCGCTTGACGGCTAGGGAAGCGGGGGCTTGGCAGGTGGGCATCATTTCGATGCGGTTGATGTTCACGTGGGGGGGAAGTGTCACTACCCAGGCAATGGCTTCGGCGATGTCCTCCGATGTCAGCGGATCGGTGCCCTGGTAGACAGAAGCGGCGCGGGCGGCATCGCCGAAGCGCACCTCGGAGAACTCCGTGCCGCCACACAGGCCCGGCTCGATGTTCGTGACGCGAACCTGCGTGCCGACAAGATCGGCCTTCAGGTTCAGCGTGAACTGCTCCACGAACGCCTTGCTGGCGCCATACACATGGCCGCCGGGATAGGGATAGTTGCCCGCGATACTGCCCAGATTGACCACATGGCCGCGGTTGCGGGCCACCATGCCGGGCAGCAGCGCATGCGTCACATGGATCAGGCCGGAGATGTTGGTTGCGACCATACGGTCCCAGTCGCTCAGCTTCGCCTCCGAAGCTGGGCTCAGGCCCAAGGCCAGGCCGGCATTGTTCACCAGCACATCCACCTCACGCCAGGCCTCCGGCAGGCTGGCAGGGAGGGCGGCGACAGAGCCCGCGTCCGTCACGTCCAGCTTGAAGGGAAGAAGGGCGGTGCCAAGCTCACCTGCCAGCGCCTCCAGCCGGTCCAGCCGCCGGCCGGTGGCGATCACCCGCCAGCCATCCTTCACCAGGCGGCGGGCGATCGCGTTACCAAATCCGGCGGTGGCGCCGGTCACAAGGGCGGTACGGCTCATTGCAGCTCTATCTTCACCGGCACGTTGTTGCGGGTCGCTTTGGAATAAGGGCACACTTCGTGCGCCTTGTGCACCAGGGCGGTGGCGGTTTCACGATCCACGCCGTCGATCATCGGCTTGAGCACGATGCTGAGGCTGTAATCGCCTCCGTTGACGTTGAGGGTCACCTCGGCGGTGACGTGCACGGCTTCCGGCTTGATCTTGCCGGCGCCGGCGACCGCCATGATGGCGGAGCCGAAGCAGGCAGAGTAGCCGGCGGCGAACAACTGTTCGGGGTTGGTGGCGGCCGGCTTATGGGCGCCGGGCGGGGCGAGGTTCAGTTTGAGAACGCCGTCTGAACTCTCCACATGGCCGTCGCGGCCCGCCGTGGTGGTGGCGCTGGCAGTGTATGCCATTGTCGTCTCCTGTGGGATGTGGGCTGCCGGGCGGGCAGGTACCACTGTTAGCGCGCGGAAGGGTGGCCGGGTTTTGAATTTTGGCAAGCCCGGCGGGCGTTCNNTCAAAAAAGAAGACCTTTCTTTTCCAGCACCGGTTTTGCCTCCCATGGCGCCAAGCATGAACCCGATTGCCGCATTGCCCATGTACGACTTCCCGGAGCTGCGAGAGGCGACGGACGCGTTTTGGGCTGCCATCGTGGCGCGGCTTGATCAAGCGGGCATACCGGCGCCAACCGCCCTTCTGCGCGGCCCGGCGATTGACGATGTCTGGGCTCATCCGGCCCTGTTGCTGGCGCAGACGTGCGGCTATCCGCTCGTAACGACGCTGAAAGGGCGCGTCTGCCTCGTGGCCACGCCGTGCTACAGCGCGCCGGGCTGCGAAGGCGCGTTCTACCGCAGCGCCATCGTGGTGCGCGCGGACGATCCGGCGGCCAACCTGGCCGCGTTGCGCGGCCGGCGCTGCGCGGTGAACGAGGCGGGTTCCAATAGCGGCATGAACCTGCTGCGCGCGGTGATCGCACCTCTGGCGGCGGGCGCGACGCGGTTTTTTGGCAGCGTCACGCTCACCGGGGCGCATGCGGCCAGCATCCGGGCGGTGGCCGGCGGGCAGGCGGATGTGGCGGCGATCGATTGCGTCACCTGGGCGCATATGCAGCATCTGCGCCCGGCTGAAACCCGGCGGCTGCGCGTGCTGGAATGGACCGCCGCCACGCCCTGCCTGCCGCTGATCACCTCCATGCGGACGGACCAGGCCACCCTGCACGCGTTGCGCCAAGCGCTGGCGGATATAGCGGCCGATCCGGAGTTGACGGCGGTGAAGGCCGCGCTGCGCCTGGCGGGATTTGCCCTGCTGACGCGCGGCGACTACGACGCTATCCTGGCCCTGGAGCGCCAGGCGCAACAGGCCGGCTACCCGGCTCTGCGCTGATCTCAGCGGCTGCGGGCGAGCAGGCCTTGGAGATACGCGCCGATCTCGTTCGGCTGCACCGTGGCGCCACGCACGATCTGGTCGAAGTGGCGGGTCAGCGCGCGGATATGCTCCGTGGAGTGGAAGACGAAATACATCTGCCCGAGATAGATCGCCGCCCGCATCGGGCCGAATACCGTCAGCGGTGCCGAGAACAGCATCTGTCTATTATAGAGGAAAAGTCTGAACCGCGGGTACAGCTCGTCGCACAAGGCAATGATCTGCTCCAGTTGTGCGCGCCGCACTGCCAGCGGCAGCGTGCGCCAGATATCCTCGCCGCGGGCCAGGGCTTCCAGCGTCTGCACCGGGGTGCAGCATTCGATCTCCGTCTCCGGCTGACGCAGATAGTCCAGGCGTGACTGGGTGATCTCTATGCGCCGGCGCGGCCCCAGCGCCGCGTACCGCCCGTACTCCTCCTCAATCACCGCCTCGGTCTTCAGCAGATCGGGGAAGGTGGTGGGGATGTGGCGGATTCGGTAGCCCGCTGCCTCCTCATGCCAGCGGAGCAGACGTTCATCCAGCGGGCTGGGCGCATCGCGCTCGATCTGCAGGCTTTCGGCGACGATGCCGCCATCGGTGCGGTCGCCCTGGCTGAGGCCGAGCAGCCAGTCCATCGAGGTGTTGGCCACCTGCGCGATGGCGGCGACCGATTCCACGCGGGGGAGGCGGTCCGCGCCCGGGGCGAGGAACTGGGAGAGGGTGCTGCGGTCGATGCCGGCGGCCGTGGCGAAGTCCGTCTGGCTCAGCTCGGAACGGGCGAGAACCTGGCGGAGGCGCTGCTGGAAGCGGGGGAGGATGTCGCGGCGGTCTAAGGGCATAAGAATTCTTCTTTTTTGAAAAAAAAGAAGCAAAAAACTTTTGTCCCTTTGCGTACGCTGCCGGCGAGTCGTGCGCCATAGGTAAAAGTTTTTTGCTTCTTTTTTTCAAAAAAGAAGACCTTCTACCTCACTTGCTGCGGATTCACAACACATGACGTGGTTTGCGCGCAAACGCAGCGTTTCCCACGCAAACGCAGCAAGCCATGCTTCATGTTCTGCCGCCATAATGGCCACCGGTGCCGCAACGTTACGCGGTGCGCAGGAGGCCTTGGGTGCACGATTTCGACCGGCGTCGCGAGGCGCCGACCTGGATACTGATTTTCACCATTTATGGCGGTTGGGTGGCGCTCACCTGGTATTGGCGGGCGTTGCCGATTTGGGTGGCGGCGCCGGCGGGGGCGTGGCTGTGTGCGTGGCATATGTCGTTACAGCACGAGCTGATGCATGGGCACCCGACGCGGAGCGCGCGGATCAATGATGCGCTGGCCTGGCCGCCGTTGAGCCTGTGGCTGCCATATCCGGTTTATCGGGACGAGCACCGGCTGCATCATCGCGACGTGTATCTGACCGATCCGCTGGAGGACCCGGAGAGCACGTATATGTCGGCCGAGGCCTGGGCGCGCGCGGGCCGGGTGCGGCGCTGGATGCATGTGGCCTGCAATACGTTGATGGGCCGGCTGCTGCTGGGGCCGGCGCGTGCGATGGGTGTGCTGTGGCTCGGCACGGGGCGCGGCCGGGTGGCCGGGCGGGTGTGGCTGGGCCATGCCGCCGGTGTTGGGATCGTCTTGTTATGGGTGTGGGGTGTCTGCCGGATCGATCCGCTGACCTATGGCGCGTGCTGTGTTTATGCGGGCACGGCGCTGAGCATGATCCGCTCGCTGGCCGAGCACCGCGCGGCCCCGCGGCCGGAGGATCGCACTGGCGTGGTGGAGCATGCCGGGCTGCTGGGCCTGCTATTTCTGAACAACAACCTGCATGTGTTGCATCACGAGCGCCCGTCCATCCCTTGGTACGCGCTGCCGGCGGAATGGCGCCGCGCCCGGGTGGGGCTGCTGGCTGGCCGGTGTGGCCCGGTTTATCGCGGCTATTTGGATGTGGCTGCGCGCTACGCCTGGCGCCCGCAGCACCCCGGGCCGCACCCCGGCACCGCAAGCCTTGTATCTTGACCGCAAGGTGCCCCGCCGGGGGTTATGCAGGTGGCCCTGAGAAGGCCGTAGCCCGTCTCAAAAATACCACAGCCTGAGCGACAGGTGCGCGCGCCGTATGCTTTGATATTAATCGCTTTTTACCCAAAATCTTCGGGGGCGGGATAAAAAACACATGGCCTTATGAGAATTAATGATTGCCCCGGCGTGGGGCTATCGTGCATTTTTCCTATACCTGCAATGATCTGGTGCATTAACAAGCAGTGCCCACAGCGCTTGGTAAACGCAACGGAAACCGATTCGGCAAATTTGTTGGCGGCACAAGCGAGGGGCTGCGCGTTTTGAGTATTTTCTTGGCACCATGACGATCGGCTGCCCTTTTCTGCGGCGTATCCAAGGCCATTGGGGATTCATGGCGGCGTGAGCAGGGACGGGCGGGCAGGTTTGGCAGGCGGCTATCACGGCAGAGGGGGGTTTGCAGACATGGCGACAGGGTTTGGCAGAGAGTTTCGCGATACGATGACGTGGCGCGGATTCCGCAAGACGTTGCTTTCCGGCGTTGCCATCAGCGCGACGTTCGCGGCGGCGCATGCGCAAGTGGCGCCGGCGACGAGCACGAACAGCACGACGACGACACAGAGCAGCGGTAAGATCGAGTCCGTGACCGTGACGGCGCAGCGGCGCGTGCAGAACTTGCAGGATGTGCCGGTCTCCATCCAGGTGCTCAGCGGTGCGACGCTGAAGAAAATGAACGTCGAGAATTTCGATGACCTTGTTGCAGCACTGCCGAACGTGACCGTTGCCGGCTATGGCCCGGGCCAGGAGAACATCTATATCCGCGGCCTCAGCCTGGGTGGTGGTGGCAACCAGGAAAGTGGCGTGATCGGGTCGTTCCCGAACGTGTCCGTTTATCTCGATGATGTATCCGAGCAGGTCCCCGGCAGAAACCTGGATGTGTATGCGGTCGATCTGCAGCAGGTGGAAGTGCTGGAGGGTCCGCAAGGCACGCTGTTCGGTTCTGGCGCTCAGGCTGGCGTGGTCCGTTACATCACCAACAAGCCGGATTTGAGCCGGTACGGCGGCACGATCGATGTCGGCGGCGCGGATACCGAACATGGTGCGCCCAGCGGCAGTGTGGACGCCACTATCAACATCCCTATCATCAAAGACCAGCTTGCCCTGCGCATTACTGGCTACGACGACAAGCGCGGCGGCTACATCGATAACGTGCCGGGCACTTTCCAACGCCAGGCGACCGACAAGGGCATCTACTACGCTGGCTACACCAACAACGTCCCTGGCCCGGCGAACGCCAGCAATTCCGCCAGCAACAAGAATTTCGCCAAGCACAACATCAATCCTGTCACCTATGAGGGCTTCCGCGCAGAACTTGAGTGGAAGTTGAACGAGGACTGGAACGCTCTTCTAACGGAATCGGCTCAGCGGCTCGATGCCCAGGGCGTGTTCTACGAGGAGCCCTACACCTCCGGCAGCAACCCCACGAAACTGCCGCCGCTCTCCGTGCAGACGTTCAATCCCACCTATAGTGAAGATCAGTACGAGAATACCGCGCTGACGGTGAACGGGCGCGTGGGCTTTCTCAACCTCGTGTATGACGGCGCCTATCTTGTTCGCCACACGACGTCGCAGCAGGATTATACCAACTACGCACGCGGCGTGTATGCCGACTACTACCAGTGCCTGCCGGCCAGTAAATCGCCGACCGGCAAAGCCAAATGCTATTCACCCAGCGCCACCTGGGATGACCACGAACAGGACATGCATGTCAGCCAGGAATTCCGTGCCAGCACGCCGGATAATTGGCGGCTGCGCGGCATTGGTGGCCTGTATTACGAGGACTTCCTGGTCAAGGAACAGACCAATTTCGATTATCGCACCGCGCCCGGCACGGCACTGGGCCCAGCGCCTGGAAGCGACGTGAGCGACCCAAGCCCGCGCGCGCCTGATACCGGTTTCTTTACGGATGCCAAGCGTGGTTATCTGCAATATGCGGCATTCGGCTCGGTGGATTTCGATATCATTCCGAAGATTCTGACGGTCACAGGCGGCACACGCTGGTTTGCCTTCGATGAATACGAAAAAGGCTCATACGCCAGCGGTTTCGGATGCGGCGAAAGCATCTACTCCGGGGCTTATTCGCTCGCTTCCCCCTGCACCGTCGGCGCGCATAACCTGGGCGCGAAGAATCTTCACAACAAGGATTACGGCTTCAAGAGCCGCGCCAACGTCACCTACAAGCTGACGCCCGATATCATGTTCTATTTCACATGGTCGCAAGGCTATCGGCCGGGTGGCTACAACCGCTCGGCGCCCGCGGGGTCGTTCTTCTACGCGCCCGATAACCTGACCAATTACGAAATTGGCTACAAGGCTGCGTTCTTCGACCACAGGCTGGTGCTCGACGGCGCGTTCTACATGGAAGACTGGGACAACGTGCAGGCGACCCTGTTCGACCCTGGCGTCTACGGCAATCTTGCCTTCACGGTGAACGGTCCCAGCTATCGCGTGCTCGGCACCGAGATCCAGGCGACTGCCAAACCAATCGACGACCTTACATTGAATGTCAGCACCGCGCTGAACGATTCAAAGCAGACAGGCTCGCCGATGGTCGATGGGACGTCACCATTCAGCGTCGGCGCCACCAGCCTGGCTCAGTCTCCCGCCTTCAAGACAAGCCTGCGCGCGCGTTATGATTTCTCCGACATTCCCTACGCACCCTACGTGCAGTTGATGGTGACGCACTCCTCGCACACCCACTCTACGGCGGCCGGCAGCATCATTGGACTATCTCCGAATTTCCAATCGTACAACCCGATCTACAATTTCTATGAGGATCCGATCACCAAGCTCGATATCTCGGCCGGCGCATCGTTCGGGGCATGGAGCGCGCAAATCTTCGTCGACAACATCACGGACGAACACGCACAGCAATTCATCAACGCGTCCGAGTTTGTCCAAGCCGTCATTGTCGACCGCCCGCTCACCGGTGGTGCCAAGTTGACCTACCACTTCTAGATGACTTGCCGGGCTGCCCTCGTCCAGTTTCCGTCTTGGACACTGGCGAGGGTAGCTCGATGTAGGGCAGAGAAGCCAAGCGCCTTCAGCTATTGCCGCTCCAGCCGCGTGAAATCTGTACCCATCCAGACGCTCGCGACCAGCCGCTATGCCTGAGCCGTAGGTTTGGATAACCTCCTCGGCGCTCAGGCCAACGTGCAGACTCTCAACGATCCCCTGCAGCGGCACGCACGGACGCAACGGATCCATCCGCGCACCCAAGCATCCGTATCCAGCCGGTCAGGCCGGCAACTCGACCTTAGGTGCCGCACAGTCTAGCATCACCGTCATGGCATCCGACCTTCAAGCGCCTCCCGCCCCACCCGGCGTCTCACCTGTCGAGGCGGAGGTTCTTCGCATCCGCGCGCTGATGCAGGCATCCCGCTTTGCCGAGGCGCTGGCCGCCGGCGAAGCCCTGCTGCGCCAGGTGCCCGAAAACCGCGATGTGCTCTACATGATCGCGGTAAGCCAGCGCTATCTGAAGCAGCCGCACGCGGCGCTGGCAACGCTTGCGCAACTGCAAGCCGTGCATCCCACCTATAGCCGCCTGTTCCAGGAACGCGGCCATTGCCATGCGGCCCTGCGCGCGCCTGAAGCCGCGCTGGAGGCGTATCTGCAAGCGGTTAACCTCAATCCCGCGCTGCCGGCCTCCTGGGAGGCGCTGCGCGTGCTGTTCCGCGCCTGCGGCCAGATGGCCGAATCAGAAACCGCCGCCAGCCATGTTGCCAAACTGAAAACTCTCGCCCCGGCCGTCGTCACCGCCTCCAGCATGTTCGCCGATGGTGAAACCTTCGAGGCCGAAGCCGTGATCCGCCGGCACCTGAAATCCCACCCGACCGACGTGGAAGCCATGCGCCTGCTCGCCCGAATCGGCGTGAAACTCGACATCCTCGACGANNGCTGCCTACGCCTCCGCCTGCGTCGGCCTGGCCGACTACGAGGAGGCGATCCGCACCTATCGCGATCTGCTGCAAGAGGCGCCAAACGCGCCCGACCTGCACCTCTCCGTGGGCCATGCACTGAAAACCCTCGGCCGCCAGCCGGAAGCCATCTCCGCCTACCAGTCTGCCTACACGGTGAATCCTGGTTTTGGCGATGCCTATTGGAGCCTCGCCAACCTGAAAACCTATCGCTTCAGCGAGGCGGAAATCGCGGGCATGCGCGCGCACGAAGCGCTAACAGGCACGCCCCTGGCCGACCGCTATCACCTGTGCTTCGCGCTCGGCAAAGCCCTGGAAGACCGCGGGGAATATGCCGAATCCTTCGCCTACTACGAACGCGGCAACGCCCTGAAAAAGGACGAAATCCCCTACCGCGCAGAGACCACGGAACGCAACGCCCGCCTGCAGATTTCTCTGTTCACCCCGCCATTCGTGGCCGCCAGGCGCGGCTTTGGATGTCCACGCCCGGACCCGATTTTTGTGGTCGGCCTGCCGCGCGCCGGATCAACCCTGATCGAACAGATACTTGCCTCCCATACCCAGGTGGAAGGCACGATGGAACTCTCCGATATCACGCGCCTCGTCGTGCGATTGATGGGCCGACAGTACAGCGAAACCGAGCCCCGCTATCCTTCCGTTCTGGCCGAACTTCCGGCCGAGAAATTTCGCGAGTTCGGCGAAAAATACCTGGCTGATACAGAGATCTATCGCACCGATCGCCCGTTCTTTATCGACAAGAACCCCAACAACTTCCGCCATCTCGGCCTGATCCACTTGATCTTGCCCAACGCGAAAATCATCGATGCGCGGCGCGAGCCGATGGCGTGCTGTTTCTCCAACTTCAAGCAGCTTTTCGCCACGGGCCAGGAATTCACCTACAGCCTTGAGGATATCGCGCGCTACTACCGATCCTACGTGGAGCTGATGGCGCATTGGGACGAGGTTCTGCCGGGCAAGATACTTCGCGTGCAGCACGAAGACGTGGTTGAAAACCTGGAAGATAACGTCAGGCGCATCCTCGATTATTGCGGCCTCGATTTCCAACCCCAATGCCTGGAATTCCACAAAACAGAGCGCAGCGTGCGCACCGCAAGCTCGGAACAAGTGCGCCAGCCGATTTTCAAGGATGGGCTGAACCAGTGGGAGAATTTCGCGCCGTGGCTGGATGAGTTGAGGAAAAATGTTCTTTTTTGAAAAAAAGAACCAAAAAACTTTCGTTCGTTTGCGCGCGCTGCCGGCGAGTCGCGCACCAACAGTCAAAAGTTTTTTGCTTCTTTTTTCCAAAAAAGAAGACCTTCCTTACTTGCCCGGACTTATAATAACAGAAACCGGACAATGATCCGAAAGCCTGTCTTTCCACGCCTCCCCGATCTCCTGAAAGATCTGCACGCGTAAGCTATCGGGCCGCAGCCAGGTTGCGGCCGCCCCGCCCAGCAAGATGTGGTCGATGAACGGCGCGCCATCCCAGCATGGGTTTTGAAAACCCTCCGTCGCGCGCACCAGCGGGGCCGCGTGAAAAATGGCGTCGGCCATCGGGTCGGGCATATCGAAAACGCGGTTGAAGTCGCCAAGAATCATAAAGGCCGCTTTTTCGGCCGCACGCGCGGCGATCCAGGCGGAAAGAGGGGGAATTTGCAGGCGCAGCAGGGCGCATTGCGGCCGCTGGGAGCCGGCCAACGCGTCCGACTGGCAGCCGGTTTTCAGGTGAATGACAAGAATGCGCAGCGTGGCGCCCCCCGCCAGGGTCAGCGTGGCATCCAGCCCATCGCGGAGCGGATATTTGGCGGTGGGCTCCACATCCAGGCCCGTAAAATCGGGGTTTTTCACGGCCGCGATGCCATGGCGTATGGCCAGGCCAACGCGCTGGGTGACGGATTGGCTGGTGGTCAGGATCGTGTAGCGCGCGGGATCGAATACGAGGGCGGCCGCCTGCTGGCCGTCCACTTCCTGAAAGGCGATGATGTCGGCGTTCAGCTTGCGGGCATAGGCGGCGAGGCGCGCGGCATCCTCTGGCGCGCGGGGATGCACGTTGGCGGGCAACTCCGCCTGTGCGGCGCTGCGGGCGGTCAGCCAGTCGAGATTCCAGGTGGAGATTTTGAGGGGTTGCGCGTGGAGTTGGAAGCTGAAAACAAGGCAAAGAAGGAAGGTCTTCTTTTTTGAAAAAAAGAAGCAAAAAACTTTTAACCGTCGGTGCGCCACGCGCCGGCAGCGCACGCAAACGAACAAAAGTTTTTTGGTTCTTTGTTTCAAAAAAGAACACTTTGCTTGCTGGCTTCGGGCACAGCCGGTCCCGCCGTAAGAACCCCCACCCCACACGCCCGCAGATACGCGGCGATCGCGTCATACACTGCGGGCGGGCGTGTGCGGTCGCCGGCATCGCCCTCAGGCACGAAGATGATCGTTTCGTAGCGCGCGCGGGTCAGCAGCACGCGGTAGGTGTTGAGCTGGTTGGCGATCGCCTCGGCGCGGGTAGGGATTGTCCAGTTCGTGCCGCGGAAGGCGCGCACGCGCCACGCGGCCCGGTTCGGCTCGCGGATCAGGTCGGCATCCCAGCACAACCCGGCATAGTCCAGTTCCAGGCCCTGGCAGGAGAATTCGGTGGCCACCAGCTCCAGCGCATCCGAAGCACGGATATCGGCCGGGTAGTGATCCAGAAACCAGTGCGCCACGGCTTTGGCATCCATATGCGGCAGCTCCGCGCCCAGGCCCTCCGCGCGCAGCCGATGGGCGCCGGCGCTGGCCAGCAACCCCGCGCGGCGGGTGCCATGGGCGGCGGCACGCAGCGCCGCGCGCAAGGCCGGCAGGTTACGGGTGAGCGCAAAGGGCAGCTCCGTATTGGCCGCAATGCCGGCAGCGCGATGCAAGTCTCCGGCGAGCATGGCATCCACCCACGCGGCCGCAAGCTGGCTGCGAATCTGGCGGATAGGCACATCCAGATGCAGGTCTTGCGACACGGTCAGGCGCGCCAGGGGCCCCAGGCGCTGCCGCGGATCCTGCGCGTCCATAAGGTCCGGTGGGGCATGGACATGCCAATCCGCCTCCGCGTCACGCAGCGCCTCGCCCCACTCGGCGAGCCCGCCTTCGCCGGTATGGATCTCCTGGCCGCCGCCGATCAGGCATATGATAGCGGCGAACCCGGGATGGCGGCCCATGATAGCGAGCAGGTGGCCAGGTTCGGAATCGGTCAGCCGCACGGCGCGGTCGCGGCTTTTGGCGATGGCGTAGGCGCGGGACCAGCAGCGCTGGGCTTCGTCGATCACCACCACATCCTCCGGCGGCGGCCGGTCTTCCGGCACATGCGTGTCGCGGAAACGCGGCAGCGCCTGGATTACCCCCTCCATCCGGTGGCGGGTGGCGCGCGGATCGGCACCCCGGCCGATGGCATCCCGCGCAAGCGCCTCCCGCAGCACATGAACCAGGGTGGGGTTGCCGGTGAGGAAGGTGGCGCGGGTTTGCCCCAGGGGGGCGCCAAGGGCGGCGTTGAGGCCGCACAGGGTTTTGCCGGCGCCGGGAATCCCGGTGACGAAGCAGATGATCTTCTCGCCGGCGTCACGGGCCTGGGCCAGGGCGGCGAGAATCGCCCGGGTGGTGCGCGTCAGGTTGGTGGCGTCCGCCCGCGCGGCGGCAATCTCGGCCACGCCGTTCTGGCCATACAGCATGCAGGCGGCTTCGATGATGGTGGGCACCGGCCGGTAGGGGGCGGCAAGCCAGGTCCCCGCATCCAGACGCATATTCGGTTCGGGGGCGGAGGCAAACAGACGCGCGATGGTGGCGCCCAGCGCCGGGCCGCTGGTTTCGGCAGCGGGCCACGTTCCATGCGTCAGTGGGAGAGGCTGGGGCGCCGGGCGCGGCGTCGCGTCGGTCGCGACCAGTAGGGGAATAATTGGGTGTCGGCGGCTGCCGGCATGGAAATCCTGCAGATCGAGCGCGAAATCCTCCGCCTGGCGCAGTGCGGCGGGATCGAAGCTGGTGGCGCCTGCCTTGAATTCCAGCACCAGAATCGCGCGAGGGGTCAGCAGGATGGCATCGGCCCTGCGGCCGAGGCGCAGCATGGGGTATTCCAGGATCAGGTGCCAGCCGGTGATGTTCGGCTGGGCCACGAGCGCGCTGCGCAGCAGCGCGATACTCTGCTCCCAGGCGCGGAGCTGTTGGGCTTCGTTGGCACGGAAATGGCGCAACTGCGCCTCCGCCAGGGCGCCGATGATGGCAGGCGTGGGCGTTGCCAGAACGATTTGGGCTGGGGCGGACCAGAAGGCAGGCAGGATGGGTTATCCGGATACTGCAACGATTGCGTAACCCAGCACGCCTTGGAACCTGAGCGCAACGGAGATGTTGAGGCTTGTCCCGATCGGCCCCGCAACCCTTGCCCCCTGGACCTCGCCCGCCATGCCGGAGATCGAAACCGACATCCCCGCCCGCCTGGACCGGCTGCCCTGGAGCCGGTTTCATCTGCTGATCGTCGTCGCCCTGGGCATCACCTGGGTGCTGGATGGGCTGGAGGTGACGATCGTCGGCTCCATCGGGCCGATGCTGCAAAGCAAGAGCACGCTGGGAGTGTCGCCGCAGGATATCGGCACCATGGCCTCGGCCTATGTGGCGGGCGCGGTGGCCGGTGCGCTGCTGTTCGGGTGGCTGACGGACCGGTTCGGGCGGCGGCTGGTGTTTAATATCACGCTGGGCGTTTACGTGGCGGGCGTGATCGGCTCGGCCTGTTCGTGGGATTTTCTGTCGCTGACGTGTTTCCGGGTGCTCACGGGCCTGGGGATCGGCGGCGAGTATGCGGCGATCAATTCGGCGATCGATGAACTGATCCCTGCGCGGCTGCGCGGGCGGATCGATCTGATCGTGAATGGCAGTTACTGGGGCGGGGCCGCGGTGGGGGCGGCGGCTTCGCTGCTGTTGCTCAGCGGGGATGTGGTGGCGCCGGATATCGGCTGGCGCCTGGGGTTTGGCGTGGGCGGGGTGCTGGGCTTGGGCGTGCTGGTGTTGCGGCGCTTTGTGCCGGAAAGCCCACGCTGGCTGGTGACGCATGGGCGGATCGACGAGGCTGAGAAGACGGTCGCCGATGTGGAGCAGAAAGTGAAGGAGAGCGGGGGCGGTGATCTGGGGCCCGCCTGCGGCAAGCTGAAGGTTCATCCGCGCCGCGTGTTCGGCTTCGGGATGATTTTCAAATCCATGCTCGGGCCGAACAAGTCCCGCAGCTTTTTGGCGTTCATGCTGATGGCGGCGCAGGCGTTCTTGTTCAATGCGGTGTTTTTCACCTACGGGCTGGTATTGACGAAGGCGTATCATGTGCCGGTGAAGGATATCGGCATCTATGTGTTGCCGCTTGCCATCGGCAGTTTGCTCGGCCCGATCTGCCTGGGCCATTTGTTCGATACGGTGGGGCGTCGCAAGATGATCGCCGGCACCTATGGGGTTTCCGGCGTGCTGATGGCGATCACGGGGTGGGCGTTTCACGCGGGGCTGCTCGATGCATTCACCCAGACGGCGTGCTGGATGGCGATCTTCTTTGTGGCGAGTGCTGCGGCGAGTTCCGCCTATCTGACCGCCAGCGAGATATTCCCCTTGGAAACGCGGGCTTTGGCGATTGCGACGTTCTACGCGTTGGGCACGCTGGTAGGGGGGATGGGGGCGCCGTATTTGTTTGGGCGATTGATCGGCGCGGGCGTGAGCAACGTGGTGTGGGGGTACGAGGTGGCGGCTGTGCTGATGGTGATGGCGGCGGTGACGGAGGCGAAGCTGGGGATCGATGCGGAGGGAAAGTCGCTGGAGAGTATTGCGCAGCCACTGTCCGGGTGAGAAAGGGTCTTCCTTTTTTGAAAAGGAGAAGCAAAAAACTTTTGTTCGTTGGTGTACGCTGCCGGCGGGTCCGCGACGGCGTGTCAAAAGTTCTTTGCTGGTTGAGCAGTCCTGATCTGGAACCAGCTTGTTCTGACGCGCCGCCCCGGGGGGCCGATACCCAAACTTATCCAGGATTGAAAGCGGTGTCGGTTAAATTCTCTCAGTTGGTGTCTCAGCACCCAGCGCATCTGAATTGACGCGAAAGCCGGTGATCAGCCAGCTGCCGTTCTGGCGGATGAGCGTGATGCTGACGGTGGCGTCGCCTTCCTGGAATGTCTCCTCGCAATCGTAACGGCCTGTGATGGTGCCCGTATCGCCTGGAAAAGACTTGTAGATCGTGATGCTGTTGCCCCTGCAACCCTTTTCCGCGACGCGGCGGCCGAGAGAGCTATACCACACGAACAGCGATGAGAGTTTTTGCTCGCTGATGCGGTGATTGAGATCATCGGTGGCGCGGGCGCGCAATTCGCGCCAATCCCAGTGCGTGGTAATGGCCGTTATCGCGGTTTGCGCATAGGCGCTGCCGGCGTGATCGAGGCCCAGACCGCGCCAGCCAAAATATCCGAACGTCGCCATGCACAACACCAAAAGCCCCGCGCAACCCACGGCCAGAAATGTGACGACTTGCCGCAATCAGCGCACGCCAATAGGTAAAAGTTCTTTGCTTCTTTCTTTCAAGAAAGAAGGCCCCGCACAGCGGAGAAAGAAAGATTCTTCTTTTTCTGAAGAAAAAGAAGCAAAAAGACTTTTATCCATGAAGCAAACCATAAACGGGCTAGATCCGGAAGACGGTGTACGTGTTCGTGAGGGCGGACTGGATTTCGGCGGCGTGGGCGGGGTCGCGGGCTTCTACCATCACTTCCAGTTGCGCGGATTGCACGCTGGGGGAGGCGAACAGGCGCTGGTGACTCACCTCGATGATGTTGCCGCCGATCGCACCGATCTTGGTGGAAATGTCGGCCAGAACGCCGGGGCGATCGGGGATCTCCATGCGCAGGCGCAGCAGCCGCCCATCGCGTAAAAGGCCGCGCAGCAGCACATTGGCCATGATCCGCACATCGATGTTGCCGCCGCACACAGGCAAGCCGATACGCTTGCCCGCGAAACGCTCGCGATGGGCGAGCAGGCCGGCCAGGGCCGCGGCCCCGGCACCCTCCGCCACCACCTTCGCACCCTCGGCCAGCATCGAGATCGCGTCTTCCACGCAGGATTCCGGGGCAACCAGAACCTCGGCCACATGGGCGGCAATCACCTTGCGGGTTTCCAGGCCGATATCGCGCACCGCGATTCCCTCCGCGATGGTCGGGCCGCCGACCTCATGGCTCGGCGCGCCCATGCGCTGCGCCAGCGCGGAATAGGGCGCCACCTGAACGCCGATCACCTGCGTGCGCGGGCTCAGCGCGGCCGCGGCCACGGCACAGCCGGAAATCAGGCCGCCGCCGCCGATCGGCACCAGCAGCACATCAAATTCGGGCGCGTCCTGAATCATTTCCAGCGCCAGCGTGCCCTGGCCGGCCATCACCGCGTAATCGTCGTAGGGGCTGATGAACACCATCCCTTCATGGGCGGCCAGGTGGGCGGCATGGGCGGCGGCTTCCACCAGCGTATCGCCATGCAGCACCACGTGGGCGCCCCAGGCGGCCGTTCCGCTCACCTTGGCCAGCGGCGTGAAGCGCGGCATCACGATAGTGGCGGCGATGCCCAGCAGCGTCGCGTGGCGCGCCACCCCCTGCGCATGGTTGCCGGCGGACATTGCCACCACGCCGCGGGCGCATTCCTCCGGCGTGAGCAGCGACAGGCGGTTGGCGGCGCCACGTTCCTTGAAGGATCCGACGGCCTGGAGGTTATCCAGCTTCAGCCAGATCTCCGCGCCGGTCAGGCGCGACAGCACCGCGGCCGGCACGGTAGGGGTGCGCAGGATGCGGCCGGCGATGCGCGCGGCGGCGGCCTCGATGTCGGGGAAGGTGAGGGTCATGGGGTCCGAAGGCTCCTGACGGTGGACTTCGTCCACCCACCATCAGATGAACTGGATCCCCAGAATCTCGTAACTTCTGTCCCCGCCCGGCGCGGGCACGGAGATAGTATCCCCCTTCTTCTTGCCGATCAGGGACTTGGCCAGCGGCGAGGAGATGGAAAGGCGCTTCAGCTTGATGTCGGCTTCGTATACGCCGACGATCTGGTAGGTGGCCTCTTTCTCGGTTTCCTCGTCCAGCAGCTGCACATGGGCGCCGAACTTGATGCTGTCGCCGGAGAGGGAAGATGGGTCGATCACCTCGGCCGCGCCGATTACCTCCTCCAGTTCCTGGATGCGGCCCTCAATAAAACTCTGGCGTTCCCGCGCGGCGTGATATTCGGCGTTTTCGGATAGGTCGCCATGGCTGCGAGCTTCGGCGATGGCCAGGATGATGGCGGGCCGCTCGACGCTCTTGAGGTTCCGCAGCTCGTCCTCGAGACGCTGCAGGCCGTGGGCGGTCATGGGAAATTTCTGCAAAGGGCCGAATCCTCGAAGCTGATAGGTCCGGCGCAAGATGGGCGCCGGGTGTTGGGGTTGAACACGCGCCGCCGCCATGGCGGGGCCTGGGCCGGGGCCTGCCATGGCAAAGCGGCGGGTAGCTTAGGCCAGAAACGACGGCATGCAAGCGTCGGGAGAACTTAGAATGATCCGCGGAAGTAGGATTGCAGGGGGGCGACTTCAAGCGTGCCGGCCCTCAGTGCCCCGATAGCGTGAACAGCGGCGCGGGCGCCGGCCAGCGTGGTGTAGTGCGGAACGCCGTGGGTGAGGGCGTTGCGCCGGATATCGAAACTGTCGGCCGTGGATTGGGCGCCCTGGGAGGTATTCACCACCATCTGGATCTCGCCGGACCGGATGGCATCCACGCAATGGGGCCGGCCTTCCAGCACTTTATTGACCACGCTCACGGGCAGGCCGGCATCCCGGATCCGTGCGGCGGTGCCGCGGGTGGCCATGATGGTAAAGCCCATCTCCGTCAGGCGCCGCGCCAGCGCAGGCAGGCCGCTTTTGTCGCCATCGCGCACGCTGAGGAAAACGCAGCCGCGTTCCGGCAGCACCACCCCGGCGCCAAGCTGTGCCTTGGCAAACGCACGCTCGAAACTGTGATCCAGGCCCATCACCTCGCCGGTGGATTTCATCTCAGGCCCGAGAATGGTGTCCACGCCGGGGAACCGCGCAAACGGGAAAACCGCTTCCTTCACCGCCACGTGTGGCGCGATGGCGGTATCATCCAGCTTGAACGAGGAGAGTTTCTTGCCCGCCATCACCAGCGCGCCGATCTTGGCCACCGGCACGCCGGTAGCTTTGGCGACAAACGGCACCGTTCGGCTGGCGCGCGGGTTCACCTCCAGCACGTAAACCGTACCGTCCTTGATGGCGTATTGCACGTTCATCAAACCGACCACGCCAAGGGCGCGGGCGATGGCTTCGGTTTCATCCTTCAATTCGGAGATCATCGCCGGCGAAAGGCTGTAGGGCGGCAGCGAGCAGGCGCTGTCGCCGGAATGGATGCCGGCTTCCTCGATATGCTCCATCACGCCAGCCACATAAACGGTGTGGCCATCGGCGATGCAGTCCACGTCCACCTCGATCGCGTCGTTCAGGTAGCGGTCGATCAGTACGGGGCTTTCGCCGGATACACGCACGGCCTCCCGCATATAGCGGTGCAGTTGCGCGCGATCGAACACAATTTCCATGGCGCGGCCGCCCAGCACGTAACTCGGGCGGATCACCACCGGGTAGCCGATGCGATCGGCGATCGCCTCGGCCTGGTCCGGCGAACGCGCGATGCCGTTTTCCGGCTGCCGCAGGCCGAGTTTTTGCAGCAACTGCTGAAAACGCTCGCGGTCTTCGGCGATGTCGATGGCATCCGCCGTGGTGCCCAGCACGGGGATGCCCGCGGCGGGCAGCGCCTGGCTGAGTTTCAGCGGGGTCTGGCCGCCGTACTGCACGATGCAGCCGAGAACCGTGCCGTTTTCCTGCTCGCGCTTCACCAGCGCGATCACGTCCTCCGCTGTGAGGGGTTCGAAATAGAGGCGGTCGGAGGTGTCGTAATCCGTGCTGACGGTTTCGGGGTTGCAATTGACCATGATGGTCTCGAACCCGGCTTCACGCAGGGCGTAGGCGGCATGCACGCAGCAATAATCGAATTCGATGCCCTGGCCGATGCGGTTGGGGCCGCCGCCGAGGATGATGATCTTTTCGCGGGCCGTGGGGTCGGCCTCGCACACCGGATCGCCCCAGCCGCCTTCATAGGTGGAATACATGTAGGGCGTGGCGGAAGCGAATTCGCCCGCACAGGTATCGATGCGCTTATAGACGGGTTTCACGCCCTTTTGCGCGCGCAGGGCGGCGATGTCGGTTTCGCGCGTTTTGGTCAGCTGGGCGAGTCGTTTATCGGAGAAGCCGGCCGCCTTGATGCGGCGCAGTGCGCCTGCTTCCTGCGGCAGGCCATGGGCGGCGATGCTGCGTTCCATGGCCACGATCTTTTCCAGCTCGCGCAGGAACCACGGATCGTATTTGCACGCGTCGTGGATCTCCTCCACCGTAAGCCCTGCACGCAGCGCTTGCGCCGCCATCAGGATGCGCTCGGGTTTCGGCGCCGAGAGGGCCGCGCGGAACGCATCGCGCCCGCCATCGCCGGGCGCTTCGATTTCATCCAGGCCCGAAAGGCCGGTTTCCATACTGCGCAACCCCTTTTGCAGGGCTTCCGCAAAACTGCGGCCGATCGACATAGCCTCTCCCACCGACTTCATGCTGGTGGAAAGAAGTGCCGGCGTGCCAGGGAACTTTTCAAATGTGAAGCGGGGGATTTTCACCACCACATAATCGATCGTCGGCTCGAAACTGGCCGGCGTGGTCATGGTGATATCGTTCTTCAGCTCATCCAGCGTGTACCCCACGGCGAGTTTCGCCGCGATCTTGGCGATCGGGAAGCCGGTGGCCTTGCTGGCAAGCGCGGAGCTGCGGGAAACCCGCGGATTCATCTCGATCACCACCATGCGGCCATCGGCGGGATTGATGGCGAATTGCACGTTCGATCCGCCGGTATCCACCCCGATCTTGCGCAGGCAGGCGATGGAGGCATCGCGCATCCGCTGATATTCGCGATCGGTCAGCGTCAGCGCCGGCGCCACGGTGATCGAATCGCCGGTGTGCACGCCCATGGGATCCA
>PKZM01000157.1:0-1867 GCA_003133065.1 Acetobacteraceae bacterium | reverse complement strand
CCGATTTTTGTCAAAGCCTCGCGCGCCTCGTCGAGCGTGTGAGCAATAAAACTTTTCGGGCTTTCGATGCCAATTTCGCTCATGGCATCACGGAATTTCAGCCTGTCCTCTGCCCGGTCGATCACCTCGGCGCGGGCGCCGATCAGTTCCACGTTGTATTTTTTGAGGATCCCCCGGGCATCGAGCTGCATCGCCGTATTCAGCGCCGTCTGCCCACCCATGGTCGGCAGCACCGCATCGGGGCGCTCCCGCGCGATGATCTTTTCCACCATCTCCGGCGTGATCGGTTCCACATACGTGGCATCCGCCAGCCCCGGGTCGGTCATAATGGTGGCCGGGTTGGAATTGACCAGCACTACCCGATACCCTTCGGCACGCAGCGCCTTGCAGGCCTGCGCCCCCGAATAATCAAACTCGCAAGCCTGCCCAATCACAATGGGGCCGGCGCCGATAATGAGGATGGTGTGGAGGTCGGTGCGCTTGGGCATGAGGGTACTCGTGCAATTCGTGATCAGGCTGCTTGCGAAGCTGGGGTAGGGCGGGCTTCAGCCCACTACTTCCACGCCGCGCGATCGCCGCGAGGCATGCAGCGGGACGGAAATGACTCTCTTGGTCAAGCAGCCGCCCGGCTAGGCAATCTCAACGCGGCGTTCGAGGCGCTCCTCAACACGGTCAACGCGCATGGAAAGGCTGGCGTAGTGGCTGGCCTCGCTCGCGGCCAAGTTGGCCACGGCAATCTCCAGCAATGTCGTCCGATGTTTCATGTCGCGGATATCGAGTTTGATCTCCGCCATATCGCCGCGCAGCGCACGCAAATGCTCCAATACCAGGTTGTCGCTCATAGCTGCACACCTTCATCCCTCGCGTAGCCTAACACGGCTCACCCCCCATAGTCCCCACAAACCGGGTGAACAAATGGTGGCTGTCGCTCGGCCCAGGGCTCGCCTCCGGATGATACTGCACCGAAAACGCGCGCGCCCCCTCGCACGCAATCCCCTCGTTGCTGCCGTCGAACAGGCTCACATGCGTCACCCTCACCCCCTCCGGCAACGATGCATCATCCACCGCGAACCCATGATTTTGGCTTGTGATCTCCACCCGCCCCGTCGCCAGCTCCTGCACCGGCTGGTTGGCGCCCCGATGCCCCCGATCCAGCTTATATGTCCGCCCCCCCAGCGCCAGCGCCAGAAGCTGGTGCCCCAGGCAAATGCCAAACACCGGAACCCGCGCGGCCAAAACCCCCTGGATCGCCGGCACCGCATACGCACCCGTCGCCGCCGGATCGCCCGGCCCGTTGGAAAGAAAAACCCCATCCGGCCGATGCCGTAAAATCTCCTCCGCCGTGCTGGTGGCGGGCACCACCGTCACCCGGCACCCCGCAGCGGCCAGACTGCGCAGAATATTCCGCTTTGCCCCGTAATCCACGGCCACCACGTGATGGCGCGGCGCCGACTGCCGGCCAAACCCGCCCGGCCACGCCCAAACGGTCTCATCCCATGCATAGGTTTGCGTGCAGGATACCTCGCGGGCGAGATCCATGCCCTCCAGCCCCGGCCACCCCCGCGCGGTGGCGAGCAGAGCATCCAACGGAAACCGCCCATCCGCCGGGTAGCAAATCACGCCGGTCGGCGCCCCGCCATCGCGGATACGGATCGTCAGCGCCCGCGTATCAATCCCCGCCACACCCGGGATTGCCTGCCCGCGCAACCACCCGTCCAGCCCAGCAAGCGCCCGCCAGTTGGAAGGCTCCGTCAGATCCTGCTTCACGATCAGGCCACGCGCGGCAATGCTCGCCGCCTCGATATCCTCCCCATTGGCGCCAACATTGCCGATATGCGGAAAAGTAAAGGTGATGATCTGCCCGGCA
>PKZM01000135.1 GCA_003133065.1 Acetobacteraceae bacterium | reverse complement strand
TGATCGAGGCGATGGCGTGCGGCACCCCCGTGGTCGCGTTCAACCGTGGTTCAGTCCCGGAAATTATCGAGGATGGGCTGACCGGCTTCATCGTCGAGGATGAAACAAGTGCCGTGGCGGCCGTGGGGCGGCTGGGGACTCTGCCGCGTGAGAGGGTTCGCGCCCGATTTGAGCAGCGCTTTACCGCCCGCCGGATGGCGGCCGACTATCTCACTTGCTATCGCGCCCTCGGCGCCGGAGAGCGCGGGATCCTGCGGGTAGTGCGGTAGACCGAGTATCCGCCCGGCCAACATGGCGATGCCAGGGGTAGGGGCTCGTTTACCCTGCCCCTGTTAACACCTACGTTTGCTCCCTGAATGCGGAGTAACCGCGAGAGGGTGATATGAACGGCAGTGCCAATGTGGTGACGATTTCGCCCACCCTGTTCGCTTCATTCCGGGCGCTACGTCGGCTTGTGAGAAACCCGATGGAGGCCTGGCCGGAGGCGGTCTATCGGGAAAAATTGGTCGTCACCTACATGTTCGGCCGCAAGACGCTGTTCGTGACGGATCCGGACATGGTCCAGCAGGTGCTGGTCGATGATCCCGACAGCTTCGTCAAGGCAGAGCCGATGCGGCGCGCGCTGGAGCCGGCCCTTGGCCAGGCGATCCTGACGGCCGAAGGGGCGCGGTGGCGCATGCAGCGCCGGGTCGCCGCACCGGTATTCCGGCCAGGCAATGTAGCTGGTTTTGTTCCCGCCATGATCCTGGCCGCGCGCGCGATGCGAGAACAATGGGCCGCTCTGCCCGATGGCGCCAAGGTGGATGTGCCGCATGAGATGATGGCCGTCACCTTTGATATCATCCTGGAGACCATGCTTTCCGGCCGCGGCGATATCGATGCGGCGAGCGTGGACCGCAACATGCGGGACTTCCTCGAGTCGACCAGTTGGGCAGTCGCTCTTTCGGCACTGGGCGCCCCCTTATGGACACCATTTCCGGGCAAGCGGCGCTCGGAGCGCGCGCATAGGTACCTCAGGCAAATGGTTGCCGGCCGCGTTGACGAGCGTCGGCGCACCGGTGAGCGGCGCGATGATCTGCTCTCCTTAATGCTCGACGCCAAAGATCCCGATACGGGTGAAGGCCTCAGCGACAGCAGCATACGCGACAACATCCTGACCTTCGTTGCCGCGGGCCACGAGACCACCGCGCTCGCTCTCACCTGGACATTCTATCTCCTGAGCCGCCACCCCGACATCGAACAGCGCGTGCTGAACGAGATCGCACACGTGACCCGGGGTGCGATGGTGGAGGCAGAGCACCTGCCACTGCTCGCCTACACGCGGCAGGTGGTGATGGAATCCATGCGCGTCTATCCGCCGGTGGCAATGGTGGTTCGCCAGCCAACGCGCGAGATGGTCATCGGCGGTGTTACCGCCACGCCGGCGACCAACGTGTTCATCCCCATCTACGCCATCCATCACCACAAACTGCTGTGGGAGAAGCCGGAGCTGTTTGATCCGGACCGCTTTGCAGCAGAATCCGTGAAAGAGCGGCACCGCTGGTCCTACCTACCCTTTAGCGCGGGGCCCCGCATCTGCATCGGCATGGGTTTCGCCCTGATTGAAGCTGTGGCGATCCTGGGAACGCTCCTGCCGGCAGTCAGGCTGGAGGCGGCACCGGGTTTTATCCCCACGCCGAAGCTGCGAGTGACGATGCGGCCGAAAGAGGGCATGGTGATGGCGAAAAAGGCCAGAGTCTCGGGCCCTGCAGCGCCTCACATGGAAGCGTTCTGCGCATAACGGGACCCAGAAACCCCGAGCCCCGTCGTGATGACGACGACTGAATGATCAGAGCGCGCTAACCATCAAGCGATTGAACGATCTCTTCTGTCATTTTCTTCGCGTCGCCGAATAGCATCATCGTATTCGGCCGGAAAAACAGCTCGTTATCCACGCCGGCGTAGCCGGAGGCCATGGACCGCTTAATGAACAGGACCGTGCGCGCTTTCTCCACATCCAGAATCGGCATTCCGTAGATGGCCGACGAGGAATCCGTCTTCGCCGCCGGATTGGTCACGTCATTAGCGCCGATCACATAGGCGACGTCGGCCGTGCTGAATTCGTTGTTGATCTGCTCCAGTTCGAACACATCGTCATACGGCACATTCGCCTCGGCAAGCAGAACGTTCATATGGCCTGGCATCCGCCCAGCAACCGGGTGAATCGCGTAGCGCACATCCACGCCCTCAGCCTTCAGCTTGTCCGCCATCTCCCGCACCGCATGCTGCGCTTGCGCCACCGCCATGCCGTAGCCGGGCACAATGATGACCTTGGACGCGTTCTTCATGATGAAGGCCGCATCCTCGGCATTGCCGCTCTTCACAGTGCGGTCACCACCCCCGCCATGCGCCGGCCCGCCCGACCCGCTATCGGTGCCAAAACCGCCCAGCAGCACATTGAAAATGCTGCGATTCATCCCCTTGCACATCACATAGGATAGGATCGCGCCCGAAGCCCCTACCAGGGCGCCTGTAATGATCAGCGCCAGGTTCTGGATCGTGAAGCCGATGCCGCACGCCGCCCAGCCCGAATAGCTGTTCAGCATGGAGACAACCACCGGCATATCCGCGCCACCGATCGGGATGATCAACAGGAATCCCAGCAACATCGACAGCAGCGCGATGGTCCAGAAGACGGCCGCCGCGCCGCCATTTGCGACAAACACCACAATCAGCGCGAATATCAGCAGGCCGAGCGCGAGATTAAGCTGGTGCTGACCCTTAAACAGAATCGGCGTGCCCTTCATTAGGGCCTGCAGCTTAGCGAACGCGATCAACGAGCCGCTGAATGTGATCGCGCCGATGGCGAGACCCACCGACATCTCGATCAAGCTTTGCGTGTGGATGTGGTGCGGCACGCCGATGCCGAACGCTCCCGGCGACGTCAGTGCGCCGGCAGCCACGAACACCGCCGCCAGACCCACCAGCGAATGGAACGCGGCCACCAGTTGCGGCAACGCCGTCATCTGAATGCTGCGCGCCACATAGGCGCCAATGCCACCGCCTACCGCGATGCCACCCAGGATCCAGATATACCCCTCCCCTAGCATCCCCTGGCGGCCGAGTGTCGCCAACACGGCAATCGCCATGCCGATCATGCCGAACTGATTGCCTTGGCGAGAGGTCACCGGGCTTGAGAGGCCGCGCAGTGCCAGGATGAAAAGAACCGCTGCGACGAGATAGAGCAGCGACGTCAGGTTGGTTGACATATGCGGCAGCGCCTATTTCTTGGACTTGAACATCGACAGCATGCGCTGCGTCACCAGGAAGCCGCCAAAGATGTTCACGCTGGCGAGCGTCACGGCAATAACGCCGAAAATATGCGGCAGCAGCCCGTGGCTGAGCCCCGTGGCCAGCATCGCGCCGACGATGATCACCGATGAGATTCCGTTGGTCACNNAGCAGGAAGATGAACGGCTCGGCCGCCGCCGTTACGGGGGCGGCGGCGTGCGCCAGCCCATCCAGTTGGTGTGCCAGATCGGCCGCGCGGGCAGCCAGTTGATGCGCCTGGTCGGCGAGCGATGTGGGATTCATGATGGCCTCGTTATCAGGACGCAACGGCAGATTCGGCGGGAACAAAATGCTTGTGCACCACCTGACCGCCGCGGGTGAGCATAACCCCCTGCACGATGGCATCCTCCTCCGGCAGTTTTGGTGCTTGCGCCGCCTTGTCCCAGAAGGTGGTCAGAAAGGTGAGCAGGTTTTTGGCGTAAAGCGTGCTGGCCGCGACGGGGATGCGGCCAGGCCAATTCCGGAAACCCAGGATTTTAACGCCGTTGGCCGTCACGTACATCTCGCCGGGGTGTGTCGCCTCGCAGTTCCCACCGCCATCCGCCGCGATGTCCACCACCACGCTGCCGGGCTTCATGCCGTCGACCATCGCCTGCGTCACCAGCGTGGGCGCCCGGCCGCCCTGAACCAGCGCCGTGCAAATCACCAAATCGTTCTTGGCGACCGTCGCCGTCATCAGCTCGGCCTGCTTGCGGCGGAAATCGTCCGTCATTTCCTTGGCGTAGGCGCCGGTCTGGGACGCTGTCTCAGCATCCTCCACACCCACGAAGGTCGCCCCCAGCGACTTGATCTCTTCTTTAGCCGCCGGCCGCACGTCGGTTGCGGAAACGATGGCGCCCAGCCGGCGCGCCGTCGCGATAGCCTGAAGGCCGGCCACGCCGGCACCCACCACGAACACCCGCGCCGGCGGCACGGTGCCGGCCGCCGTCATCATCATGGCAAACCCGCGGTCGAACGCGGCCGCGCCCTCGATCACCGCGCGATATCCGGCCAGGTTTGCCTGGCTGGAGAGCACATCCATCGACTGGGCGCGCGTGATCCGCGGCAGCCACTCCATGGCCGCCGCATCGATCCCCGCTTCGGCCAGGGCCGGCACCAGCGCGCGGTCCGCGGCCGCGCCCGAGATGCAGATCAGCAGCGCCCCCCGCGGAATCAGCGCCCTCTCCACCTCCTCCGGCGTCTGCACGGCCAGCACGATGCCGGCACCCGACAGCGCCGCCGCGGCATCAGCGGCCACTTCTGCCCCGGCGGCAGCGAACTCGGCATCGGCAATCGAGGCGCCCTGCCCTGCCCCGGCCTCCACCACCACCTGCAACCCGAGCGCCACCATCTTGCGGACGGTTTCCGGAGTGGCTGCCACACGCGTCTCGGCCGCACGACGCTCCTTCAGAACCGCAAGACGCATGTATGTGTTTCCTCAACCTTGCCCGGGCTTTTCCGGGAGGCGCACGTAACAACGGAGGGCGGGGTTGCGCAAGAGCAACAGGAGTATAGGTCAGACGCCGCCCATCCGACGCAATCCCATCCTGACCGATGTCACAGGCTTACTGGAACGCCCGCCTCCGAAAGAGCGGCAGATTGCCGGGTAGCGAGTTCCGCCTCATTAAACCCATCAATCAACTCATGGAACATGCGATGCCAGTTCAGCTTCGCCCCCAGGCGCAAAAACACCGACCCCAGCCCAATGGCGGACCGATCCATCAGCACAAATTCCCGCGGCGGCTTCACCCCGCCCGTGCGTTGCAAGCCGGCATGAACCTGCTGCGCCACCTCGCGTCCATATTGCGGATCATTGGTTTCCTGGATCAATCGCTCGCGATCCTGGATCAGCGGCTCATACAGAAACCGCGCCCATTGATTCAGAACATCGATCTTCTCGCGTGATAGCCCGGTAAACCCCCAGCTCTCATAGGCGTGATACGCCCGATCGTCATCGTTATCCCGCACTGCCTCGAACAGATCTATAACTCCGCGCAAGAAATGCGGCGGGAACACGCGGATCGCGCCGAAATCGAGCAAATTGATGCCGTTATCGGCCCGCACCTGGTAGTTGCCCAAATGCGGGTCGCCATGGATCACGCCATAGCGGTACAAGGGAATATACCAGCCGCTGAACAGCGCACGCGCAATGTCGTTGCGCACCTCCAAAGGCGGATCGGTATCGAGCACACTTTGCAGCCCCCGCCCCGGCAGCCACGTCATGGTCAGCAAACGCGGCGTGGTGGCCGACATGATGGGCGTCGGCACCGTCACGGTCTCCACGCCCGCCAGCATCAGCTTATACAAACGCATTTGCGCGGCCTCGCGCATGTAATCCAGCTCTTCCCGAAGGCGCTCGGAGAGTTCCTTGTAGATTTCTTCGTTCTGGATCGCGTTATCCATGCGGTGATATAGTGCCAGAGCCAGGCGCAACTGCCGCAAATCGGCTTCCACCACGCTCGGCATGTCCGGGTATTGCAACTTGCACGCAACCTCGGCGCCATCAGCCAGACGCCCACGATGAACCTGGCCAAGGCTCGCCGCCGCTGCCGCCTCCCGGCCAAATTCCGAAAATTTGCTTTCCCACGCAGTACCCAACTCGCTGGACATGCGTCGGCGCACGAACGCCCACCCCATCGGCGGCGCATTGGCCTGCAACTGCGCCAGTTCCGCCGCATATTCCGCTGGCAGCGCATCCGGAATAGTGGAGAGGAACTGCGCCACCTTCATCAGCGGACCTTTCAGCCCGCCGAGTATGGCTTTCAGATCTTCCGCATGCGCACCCCGATCCGTCTTGATCCCGAACATGCGCGCGCCGGCCACGCGCGCCGCAATGCCGCCCACGGCGCCGGACGTGCGCGCCATGCGCCGCAATTCCCCGAACAGATTGGCATTGGCCACCGGGGACGGCGGTAAATCCGGCCGATCAGACATGCGTGCCGGCTTCAAGCTCATCAATGAAGCCGGAAATCACGTCCAGGCCGCGCCGCCAGAACGCGGGATCCGACGCATCCAGGCCGAACGGCGCCAGCAACTCGCGGTGCCGCTTGGTCCCGCCCGCGCGCAACATCGCCTTGTATTTCTCCGCAAAGCCAGGATGGCCGGACTGGAACACGTCGTAAAGCGCGTTCACCAGACAATCGCCAAACGCATAGGCGTACACGTAGAACGGCGAATGGATGAAGTGGGGCACATAGGCCCAGAACACTGCATAGTCCGGCGTAAACTCAAAGGCCGGCCCCAGGCTCTCCGTCTGCACCTGAAGCCACAGCTCGCCGATACGCTCGGGCACCAATTCGCCCTGCCGCCGCTCGTCATGCAGCAGAGTTTCAAACCTGTAGAAGGCAATCTGCCGCACTACCGTATTCAGCATGTCCTCCACCTTTCCAGCCAGCATCAGCCTGCGCCGCACCGGATCGGTTTCCGCATCGAGCAGCGCGCGGAACGTGAGCATCTCGCCGAACACGCTGGCCGTCTCGGCCAGCGTCAGCGGCGTGCCGGACATCAGATGCCCCTGCTCGCCCGCCAGCACCTGGTGCACCCCGTGGCCGAGCTCATGCGCCAGCGTCATCACGTCACGCGTACGGCCATGGAAATTCATCAGAATATAGGGATGCACGGAAGGCACGGTCGGGTGCGCGAACGCGCCCCCCGCCTTGCCGTCCCGCAAGGCCGCATCGATCCAGCCATGATCGAAGAACCGCCCGCCGATCCTTGCGAGGTCCGTATCGAATCTGCCATACGCGCCCAGCACGGTGGACCGCGCCTCGGACCAATTCACCTTCCGGTCGTCATCTCCCGGCAGCGGCGCATTCCGGTCCCAGTGCTGCAGTTTCTCCAGCCCGAGCCACTTGGCCTTTAGCGCGTAGTAGCGGTGGGACAGCCGCGGATACTCCGCCACCACGGCGCTCACCAGGGCATCGACAACCTCGTCTTCCACCACGTTGGAGAGATTGCGCTCAGTGCCGGGGCGTGGGAACGCACGCCACGTGTCGATGATCTCCTTGTCCTTGGCCAGGGTATTGGTGATCAGCGAAAACAGTTTTCCCCGCTCGGAGAAGGCGTGGCCGATGGCCTCGGCGGCCACCTCGCGGATTTTCCGATCAGGATCAGAAAGCTTGTTGAGCACCGCGTTCACGGTCAGCTTCTCGCCCGCGAACGGCACCCGCATGCCGGCGATGGTTTCATCGAACAGGCGGCTCCACGCGGCGCGCCCCGTCACCTCGCGCTCGTGCACGAACCGCTCCAGCTCGTCGGAAAGCTGGTGTTCGCGCCAGACGCGCAGATCGCGCAGGTAAGGGCGCCAGCGGGCGAAGGCCGGATCGGCGAGCTTGGCTTCAAGCACCGCATCCTCGATGCGGTTAAGCTCGAGCCGGAAGAACAGGATATGGGCGCTGATGGCGGTGCAGCGCTCCATCATGCCCTGATAGAATTTTCCGGCCTCGGGATTGGTGCTGTCGGCGCTAAACAGGAGTTGCGCGTAGGACATCACGCGGCCCAGCGTCTCGTCGATGGCCTCGAATGTTTCCATGCAGGCCGCCAACTCATTGCCCGTCAGCCCGGCGAGCCGGCCGGTGTAGGAAGCGGCGAACTCCCGCCCCCGCGCGTCAGCCGCCTCCAGGTCGGACTCTATGCGCGGCGAAGCCGGGCTATCGTAGAGATCGGAAAGATCCCAACAGGGCAGGTCCGTCTCACCCGGGCTGGCCACAGCGATCGAGCCCTCGGGGGCTAAGTGAGTCATGCGATGGTCCTTGAGGCTACACACTGCTCATGTAAGGGCGCGTGCGCCGCCGTCAAAGGTGCGGCCTCATCTCGGGCGCTACATGCCCAGGGCCCGGCGGTAGACATCAAGCAGCGTCTCTTGCTCCTCGATCTCGGCCGGCTCCTGCTTGCGCAGGCGAATGATCTGCCGAATGACCTTCACATCAAAGCCCGCGGACTTCGCCTCGCCGTAAATGTCCTTGATATCGTTGCCGAGCGCCTTGCGCTCCTCCTCCAGCCGCTCAATTCTTTCAATCAGGCTCCGCAGGCGCTCCACCGCGATCCCGCCCACCTTGGCATCGTCGCTGACACTCTTTTCGGCTATAGCCACGGCCATGATGATCCCCCAAAACGCAAGGTAAGGGGGCGGCGGATAAACCCAGGGGGGGGCGCGGTCAACAAGAAGCAAGAATGTTCTTTTTTGAAAAAAAGAACCAGAAAACTTCTATTTGTTCAGGCACGTGCTGTGCCGACCATGTCGGATCGTCAGTAAGTGCGAACAGGCAAAAATTTTTTTGGTTCTTTTTTCAAAAAAGAACTCTTTCTTCCTCTCTCACCGCTGAAACAGCGCCTGCCATTCCTTATACGGCATGCCATACACGAATTCCCGGGCATCCGGATCGGTGATCTCGATGCCGCGATCGGCCGCCGCCTCACGATACCACCGGCTCAAGCAATTGCGGCAAAAACCCGCCAAGGTCATCAGGTCGATATTCTGCACGTCACTTCGCTCGCGCAAATGGGCAACCAACCGGCGGAAGGCGGCAGCCTCCAGTTCAATTTGGGTGGCCGGGTCCAAATGGGGCGCAGGCATTCAAATGTCTCCTATGCTTTGCCCTGAGGTGGCATCCCACGCCGCGCTTCGCCATACCTCGCCCCGCCCTCGCCAACCAGAACATGTTGGAGCACGCATGCACGACCGCCCAAAAATGCGCCGTCATCGACAAACCAAGATCGTGGCCACGCTTGGTCCAGCCAGCACGGACGCAGGGATGATTGGTCGTCTGTTCGCGACCGGCGCCGACGTATTCCGGCTCAATTTCTCTCACGGCAGCCACGCCGACCATGCCGCCAATATCGCGACTGTACGCGCCCTGGAAGCACAGACCGGCCGGCAGATCGGGCTGTTGGCAGACGTTCAAGGCCCCAAACTTCGGGTAGGTCGGTTCGCTGGTGGCCGTGTCCATCTCAGCACCGGCCAGGCCTTCATCCTCGACCAAGATCCCACACCCGGTAATGCGCGGCGTGTGCAATTGCCTCACCCGGAGATCATCGCCGCCGCCAGAGGCGGTACAACGCTGTTACTCGACGATGGCAAACTGCGCCTGCGGGTGTCGCATAATCGAGGTGGTCATCTGGAATGCGACGTCGTCACAGGAGGCCCCCTGAGCGACCGTAAAGGCGTCAACGTCCCCGATATCCTGCTTCAGATTCCTGCCCTGACGGAGAAGGACCGTCGCGATCTGGATTTCGCGCTCGATCAGGGTGTCGATTTCATCGGGCTGAGTTTTGTGCAGCGCCCGGAGGATGTGGCCGAAGCACGTTCCATCGTCGGCGGCCGCGCCTGGATCGTCTCAAAGATCGAAAAGCCGCAGGCGCTGGACCAGTTGGAGGCCATCATTGCCCTCTCTGATGCGGTCATGGTCGCCCGCGGCGATTTGGGTGTCGAATTGCCGCCCGAGGAAGTGCCGCTGGCGCAGAAGCGCATCGTGCGCGCCTCTCGTGAGGCCGGCAAGCCCGTGATCGTGGCGACACAGATGCTCGAAAGCATGATGACCGCTCCCGCACCCACCCGCGCCGAAGCCAGCGATGTGGCCGGCGCGGTGTTCGATGGCGCCGACGCCGTCATGTTGTCAGGCGAGACAGCCGCCGGCCAGTACCCCGCCGAAGCCGTCGCCATGATGGACCGGATCGTCAGCCGCGTAGAACAGGATCCCGGCTGGCGGCAGATCATGGATGCCGGCCGCGCCTCGGCGGATGGATCGATATCTTCCGCGATTGCAGCAGCCAGCAGTCAGGTCGCCCGCAGTATCGGCGCCTGCGCCATCGCCGCCTTCACTTCCTCTGGCAAGACGGCACTTCGGGTCGCGAGGGAGCGGCCGGGCCAGCCAGTGCTGGCCATTGTCACTGAGCAAGCGGTCGCGCGCCGCCTTGCCCTGGCCTGGGGCGTGCATGCCATTCATGCCCAGGATGCCCGCACAATGGCGGAGGCGGTCGCCCGCGCCACACTTCTGGCGCGCGGTGAAGGCTTCGCCGTGAACGGAGATACGGTGGTTGTGGCTGCCGGCATCCCGTTCGGCCAGGCAGGGACCACCAATTCGCTACGCGTTGCCACCGTCAAATAGGAGCCAAGTCCGTCCATGGCGAGCATCATCCCCGTCGAGGATTTCGATTTCCTGGTGTTCGGTGCCACTGGCGACCTGACACTGCGCAAGCTGGTACCGGCGTTGTTCCAGCGTTTTCGGGCGCGGCAGTTCTCCAGCGCCTGCCGCATCATCGCCGCCGCCCGCTCCGACCTGACCGACGAGACCTACCGGGTGCGGGCCGAGGCCGCACTGCGCGAGCATGTGCCGGAAAGCCAGCTCGAAGCAGAGACGCTGAGCAATTTCCTGCAACTGGTGTTCTACACTCGGGTCAATGGCGCGCACGAAGATGGGTGGGAGCAGGTGAACGCCGTGTTCGCCGGCGCGCCGGACCATGTGCGTGTATTCTACCTGGCGACCTCGCCCAACCTGTATGGCGCAGTTTGCAACAACCTCAAGCGCCACGGGCTGGTGACGCAAAAATCCCGCGTGGTGCTGGAAAAACCGATCGGCCATGATCTGGCTTCCGCACGCCAGATCATCGAGGACGTCGGCCAGGTTTTCTCTGAAAAACAGACCTATCGCATCGACCATTTCCTGGGCAAGGAGACGGTGCAGAACTTGTTGGCCCTACGCTTTGCCAACGTGATCTTCGAACGACTTTGGAACGCCGACGTGATCGACCATGTGCAGATCACCGTGGGCGAGACGGTCGGCGTGGAGGGTCGCGGCGATTACTACGACCACTCCGGTGCACTGCGGGACATGGTTCAAAACCATCTGCTGCAACTGCTCTGCCTGTTGGCGATGGAGCCGCCGATCAGCCTGCATGCAGATGCGCTGCGCGACGAAAAGCTGAAGGTATTGCGCGCATTGCGGCCGATGGCACCGCATGAGGTGGGCCATCTTACGATTCGCGGCCAGTATGTGGCGGGCGCTGTCGCCGGCCGATCAGTGGATGGTTACCTCAAGGACCTCGGCGAAGGCCGCACCAGCGATACGGAGACATTTGTTGCGCTGAAGGCGGAGGTTCGCACCTGGCGCTGGGCCAACGTGCCTTTCTACTTGCGCACGGGGAAACGGCTGCCGCAGAAGGTTTCGGAAGTGGTGATCCAGTTCCGTGACATCCCGATTTCAGTATTTCCGCCGGAAGCAGCGGAGATGCAGCCGAACCGCCTCATCATCCGGCTACAGCCGGAGGAGGGCATCCGGCTAGCGATGATGACGAAGGATCCGGGTCCTGGCGGGTTGCGGCTACGGCCGGCCGAGCTGGATATCAGCTTCGAGAAGGCGTTCGCGATCCATTATCCGGACGCATATGAGCGATTGCTGATGGATACCGTGCGGGGTAACGCGACGCTGTTCATGCGGCGCGATGAGGTGGAGGCGGCGTGGCTCTGGGTTGAACCGATCCTGGATGCATGGGCGAACAACGCGGAGCGGCCCAAGCCATATGCGGCAGGCAGTTGGGGACCAACAGCCGCGATTGCGTTAATTGAGCGTGATGGACGGACGTGGCATGAGGAGCTCGGGTAAGAAGGCCAGGGGCGGTGCCCCTGGCCTCTACTAAATCTGTACCACCGAATTCAAATCAAACGCGTTCCCGGCCGGGTTCTCCCCGATCCGAACGATTGTATCACTCGTCATGTGATAAGGCGGCACTGGCAAGTTATACGGCGCCGGCACCCCGGAATAGACGCGCCCCGCCAAATCATATTTCGATCCATGGCAGGGGCACAAATACCCACCCGGCCAGTTCGGGGCCGGATCGGTGGCACTCATGTTCGGATAGAATGTCGGCACACATCCCAGATGCGTGCAGATACCAACCATCACCGCATAAACCGGGTTGATGGAGCGGTGCCAGTTATCGGCGTACTCAGGCTGCTGCAATACCTTGGAATCGGGGTCGCTCAGGACCCGGATCACAGCCGGGCTCTGCAACGTCTTTAATGCCTCCGGTGTGCGATGTACAATGAAGATCGGCTTGCCCCGCCAGACCACCACGATCTGCTGGCCGGGTGCCAACTTGCTGACATCCACGTCGATCGGCTCGCCTGCCGCCAACGTGTCCGCCGCGGGTTCCATGCTGTCGATAAACGGCCACGCCATCGCGCCCACGCCGACCGCGGCTCCTGACAGCGCCAGAAGTGTCAAAAAATCCCGGCGCGTCGGTACCTCGGCACCACTGGGCGCGTGGGAGTCTGTGTGCGTGGTCGAAGACATGAATCACCCTTCTGGAAAGCCCAAACCGTGCTGCACATGCTAATTGGCGCGAAGCGTGCAGCTTGGGAAGCCCCCAGCTTGCACGAAATATGTGGCCAAAGCCTCTATAGCGACGGGAACCTGCGCAATACGCTCGACGGTCATTACGATTCATGTACAATATGGTGATGGTCATGCGCCATGGGTGGTCAGTTGCCAAGACCCGACGCGGCCGCCATGCGCCCGACAACAGAACCACAGGCCAGACGCATGGAAGCGCTTTCCGATCAGCAGGCTGCCCAACCTCCGCTGCGCGAGCTTCTGTTTCACGCCCACGATCAGCGGCGACAGGCGCTTGGCGTCTTCAGCAGCATACTGGGACTTGCCCTGCTCGTCGCGGCACTGCTGCCGCCCAGCTATCGGGCAACGGCAACGCTGGCAATCCTGCCGTCCCCCGAATTCACGGTACGCGCCAGCGCTGGCTCCCACGACGCGAGTCCCAGCGCGCTTGCCATGGACCAGATCATGAAGGCAGAGGCCGAGTTGCTGAGCAGCGATGATCTACACGCAGCGACATTGCGGCAGGTCGGGCCGGGGCGCGTTTACCCGAAGGTTTTCAATCCACCCGAACGCGGCCTGCTCGGCCGATTCGTGCACGCCATCGCGTCGACCCTGCTCTCTCCCTGGCAGGTCACGCCGACCGATCCAGCCGGTCTGCGCGAAGAGAAGGGCCTGCGCCTCTTCCATGATGATCTGGTTGTATTGCCGTCCAAGGACGGAAATGTGATATCGCTCAAATTCGACAGCAGCGACAGCGCTGCGGCGGCCGAAGTGCTGAATACTTTGCTGAGGCTTTATGCCGAACGGCGCGCCTCACTCTATACCGATCCCCAGCTTGATGTCGTACGGCGGGATATGCAGGCTGCTCAGCAGGCGGTAGCAGCAGCCGACATCGGCCTTGCGGCATTTAAGCAGGCGCGGCAGATCTCCGATTACGACCAGGAGCGCGCCCAGGTGTTGCAGCGGCGCGGCCGCGCGGACCAGGCCATCGCCGATGGGCAGGCCAGCATCAGTGAAGCCCAGGCCCGCCTTGACGTGCTAACCCACGAACTCGGCCACGAGCCAGCTATGGTCGGGCTGTTCCGCGAGCAGGATGCCGATATCCGTCTACAGGCAGTCAACGCCGCGCTGCAGGATCTTCGTGCGAAGCTGGCGGCAGCCGCCGACAAGTATCGCGATACCAGCCGCGTCATCACGATGCTACGCGCCCAGATTGCTGCGAGCGAAGCCGAGGCGGCGCGCCTTGCACGCGACCCAACGGTTTCCGTGTGGCGGCAGGGCCGAAATCCATCACTGGACCCGCTTCGCCTGGACCAGGCACGCGCAGCCGTGGAACTGGCTGCGGCGAAGGCTCGCCTGGCGGAGGCGCGATCGTTGCGCCAGGATTTAGGCGCCACCCTGGCTCAACTGGATCAGGACGAGACCGGACTGGCAGCACTACAGCGCCAGAAAGCAAGTGCGGAGGAGGCCTACCGTGCGGCTAGCCGGATCCTGGCTGATCGTTCGCTGAGCGAAGCGGAGGACATGCGGCGACTGGCCAATGTGCGCGTGATCCAGCGGGCGGCCCTGCCACAAAAGCCACGTCCCTGGCCCATGACCGTCGTCGCCGCAGGCTTCGTGTTCGGCGTCATAGGGGCACTTTGCTGGATCATCGCGGCCTTTGCGATACGCCCGGTGTTCATGACTGGCGAGGGACTGCAGGCCGCCACCGGCATCCCTGTGCTTGCCGTATTCAGGCGTGACTTATCACCCGCCACGTCCGGATAGAGCCGTCTTTCAAAAGAGCATCGCTTCCTTGCGCCTTTTTTCATCTGATGTCGCAACCTCTCGCGCGGCCGCGACCAAAAACCAGCCAAGGCCCAGCGCGTACCGTCCCGCAAGCCGTCGCGGTTCCAGCCACAAGCGCCACAGCCACTCCAGCCCCAGCCCACGCCACGCGCGCGGTGCCCGGCGCGCCAATCCGAGCTCCACACGCACGGCTTGGCCCAGGCAAAGCGCCCAGCAACGCGGCAGTGCATCGCGGTGCGCATGCACAAACACTTCGCTCAGGGGCGCGCCCAGCGTCATAACCAAAATCCCGGCAGAGGCGGCTTGAATTGTCGCCGCCAGAGTCTGTTGCGCCGCCGGGTCCTCAGCCAAGCCTGGCGGGGCCACCGCTACATGCACGCGGCCCCCGATCCCGAGACGAGCCGCCCAAGCGAGCGCCGCGTCGGCGGTGCCTTGGCTCTCCAGAACCAGGAACAGGCCGCGATCCGCCAGCGCCGGGTGCCGCGCAAGATGATGAAACAGGTCACATCCGGTTACCCGACGCCGCTGCGCCAGACCGCGCCACATGGCGAACAGCAGTACGGGAAAGCCATCCGGACATACAAGACTCGCCGCTGCGTACGCTGCCGCGAAATCCGCCCGGCGGAGCAGCCGCACATGTTCAATGTTTGGCGTCACGACAAGACGCAGACGATCCGGCCGAGGGCCCGACATGATGCGCGCGACCACCTGATCGACACCCAGCTGGGATATACGCATGCCCAGCGCCCGCACGCCTGTCTCGGCCATGGCATCTATGGCCTCAAACAGGTTCAGATGCGCCTGCGCGCACGCGGCGGCCGTAAAGCCCGCCGCACGCGCCCGCAATTTCGCTGGGTCCGACTGAGCCCGCAGCTGCACCACCATTGCCTCCGCAAGGGCCTCGGGGTCACCAACGGGCACCAGGCGCCCTATTGTTCCGCCGAGCAGAATTTCCGATGGCCCATACGGGCAGTCCGATGCGATCACAGGCGTGCCGCAGGCGAGCGCTTCGATAATCACGTTACCCAAACCCTCGTACCGCGATGACACAACGCAAGCTGTGGCGTACCGAAGCCATGGCAGCGGATTGGCCTGAAATCCGCAGAAGGCCACATCATCGGAAATCCCCAGACGGCACGCCAGTAGCGCCAGCGCATCACGTAGTTCGCCTTCCCCGAGCACAAGTAAGCGTGCGGGCGTATGAGCGACCACCCGTGCCATGGCGCGTAGCAGGGTTTCAGGATCCTTTTGCGGGGTAAGCCGACCGGCAAACACGAAGACGGGACAGAAACTCTCCGCAAGCCACGGATGCGGCGGCGGAGCTTCCATGCGGGCGGCAAAATCTGCGGTAACGACGGGGTTATGGATGACCGTGATCCGATCAGCCGGTATGCGGGCCGTCCTGACCATATCCGCCGCCACTCCGTGGCTGACAGCCACAATTCCGTGGGCACCGCGTTGCAGCAACCGATAGAGGAACGGCACCACGCGGTAACGCCAGCCATGCGACATCTCGGCAGATAGGGCATTGTGCTGACAGATCACGACGCGCACGCCTGAAGCCGCAAGGCGGCCGGCAAGGATGGCTGTAATGTTGTTGTGATCCAAGCTGGACACCAGCACATCGGGCCGAGCCGAACTGAGAAAATGCGCCAGCGGCCGAATGGAGGCAAGCGTGCTATGGCAGCCGAGTTCCACGACAGTCAGATCCTTCGGCACTAGGGATACCAACGACCCCGCCTTGGCGCCGACCACCAGGGTCGCCTGAACACCCCGCACCCGCAACGCCGCAATCAGTGCCAAGCGCATCCGCTCCACGCCGCCACCCGACAGGTCATGCATGTAAAACGCGACGTGACGTGCGGTCATGAAGAGGCGATTGCCGGCGCAGCCGGCACCCAATTGCCGAAACCAGACACCGACCGGCGCTTCGCCTGAGGCCGCGACAGGCAAACGAGTGTTGCCACCAGTTCGACAAGGATGGTGGATTTTCGCCCAAGCGAATTGCTAGTCGATACGACCAAGAGCACGCTGAAGAGCAATAGGCGACCTTGCTGCCCGCTCCTGCGCCAGCACCAGATCAGCAGAGAGGCAAGGCCCACGGCGAAGAGCGGGAACCCGGCAGCGCCTAGGCTCGCAAACATCAGCAGCCAGAAATTTTCTATCACCTCAACACCGCTGCCCAACCAAAGCGGCGTCAGCAGGGCGATCAGATCATCACGCGGCGTGCCGAACAGCAGCTGCCATCCGTTCAGTTCGCCCAGCAATTGCCACTGCGCCAGGCGAACCTGCGCGCTCTCGTCCCAATAGAGATGGCCGGCAAGCCGGCTGCCGATCCCCGCGCCCACTGCCACCGCAGCGCCTGTTGCCCCCAGCAGGAAGGCCGCCGCGGCCGCGATCAGCAGGCGCACGGCCCGGCTGTCACGCGTCAGAACCAGCCGCACTCCACGCAAAACCACGCCAGACACTGCCGCCAGAACCGTGACCGCGAGTGCCGTACGTCCACCGAACACGATCAACGCCACCCACATAAGGGCAATGTAGATAGGCCGCTGCCAGCCCCCGCCTGGCACGAGTGAGAGGGAGAGCATGGTCATCACTGCCCCCGTCAGCGGATGGTCGTAAAGAGCCGTCGGCCTAAACTCCTCCTCCGCCGCCTTGTATGGGCGATCGTTGAGGTACAGCGGGATGAGCGTGGCCTGGGCTGACGCCTCAGCCAGCGCCAATAGTGCATTGGCGCAGAAGCCGATCTGCATCAGGTGACGCAAACGCCGCAAACCGCCAGCCCCACCGCGTGCCAGGACGAAAGCCAGCAAACCAGCCGGCAGAAACGTATCCAGCAGCACGATGAGGTTGCCCTCGCCTGTCATCAGAAGCGCGTAGGCGAGGCATGCCAGCATGGCCACCAAAAACACCATCAGCAGCGGATCCGCCACCAGCGTTGCCCATGGCCCCCAGGCCAGAAGATGAAACAGAAAAGCGAGGCAGATAAGGTAGGTGCCGGGATGGATCTTCAGGGGAAAACTGCCACCATCGCTGACGTACGGAACACCGATGAAGGTCAGAAGATTGGCGCTGACGCAGAGCTCAAGTCCCGCGGCCATGATCGCCAGCGCGACAGCGACTGAGGCTAACGGAGGACCGTTCATCATCGTCTGAGAAGATTTCGCCAGGGTGTGGCTCGGCGAACGGAAGGGGCGTCGTAGAGCACGGTCCCCAACAACGTTCCACCGGCGCGCTGCACTTGCCCGGCGGTGGCCTGCAAATCCGCCAGACGTGTCGCACCGGCACCCACGGCCAGCACGGAGCCTTGGCAACATGCTGCCAAGGCCATGGTGGCCGGTGATCGGGACGGCGGTGGGCTTTCAAAGACCAGCATCCGAAAATCATGGCCCGCGCCAAGCCAGGCACCGTGGGGACTCTTGGAAATGCGTGCGGCCTCGGCCGCTGTACCTGCCAGCCGCGCGTGGTACAGACCCGATATGCCAGAATCGGGGACAATTGATACGAATTTGGCGCGCCCCCGATCGGTGCCGCGCCAACTGATCTCCATACCCGGTAGGTCTTCAGCCACATCCATCACACCGGCGGACAGAAGCAGCGTTCTGCCAATCACCGCGACGGAGGCCAGGGCAAAGTCGCGTGCCACGCGGCCAGCCCCCGCGTCACCCAGGCTGGCTATAAATTGTACCATAAACACATTGCTGGCAGGCAAACGCGACATGACCTGGCTCAGCAGTGCGACAGCCTCAGCCCGAGGCCGCCAGAACATCTCCGTCACCGCCGATCCGGCGCCTTCGGACGCCCGCGGCAATTTCTGCCGCGACCTGGTTCGCATAGGCACAGCGGTAGCCGTCAAAACGCGTTAACTCCCGCCATGCAGAATGGCGTCCGTGCCAATATCTGCAGATCGAGCCGGAGCGACCAATTCTCAATATAATACAGGTCATACTGCACGCGCCGGCGTAGCTGATCCATTGTCGCTGTCGCCCCACGCGCACCGTGAATTTGTGCCCAACCGGTGATGCCGGGCTTCATACGATGGCGGAGCGCATATTCGGCCACTATCTCGTTGCCGGCCCGATCTATGTTGTGCAGGCAATCAGCATGTGGCCTGGGGCCTACGAGAGACATGTCGCCGACAAGCACATTCCAAAGCTGCGGCAATTCATCGAGGCTGAGGCTACGTAGAAAGCGACCGACCGGGGTACACCTAACATCACCGCGCTGTGTCTGCATGGCAGGGCCTTCGGACTGCGCGTACATTGTACGAAACTTGAACACCACGAAGTCCCGGGCGTACCAACCCTTGCGGCGCTGACGAAAAATGATCGGGCCAGGGCTACTCATGCCCACGGCCACGGCAATACCGAGCAGCAGCGGCAGACAGGCAATCAAGAGAACCAGTGCGCCAACCTTGTCGATAAATGTCTTGACCAACAAATCCCAGCGTTTGATGGGAAGATCAGCGACCACGGCCATCGGCAAACCTCCCAGCATGCGCATCTGTGGCGCGGTTGCATTCGCCCAGCTCTGGTCAGGGCACACAGCCACCTGGACAGGCAATGCCCTGAAGCGCTCAATCAACTGCCCCAGATCGGTCTCCTGGTTGGGACCAACGGCGAGAATCACGGAATCGAGCGCACCATCCCGCCCCAGATCGAGAACCCGCGCCAAGCTATCCTCACTCTGGTCGTCTTGCTGATCTACCGCCCCTGCATCGAACATGCCTACAACCCGTACCTCGTCCGAAATGCGACGCGCCAACGCGTCTCGTGCGCCGCCAGCGCCGATAATCGCGACCGCCTCGCGCAGCACGCCCCCTCTGTGCAGCCGCCGAAGATACCAGGCAACCACATGGCGGCTCGCCGCGACGCTGAGGGCGAATAGCGCCAGCCAGCCAATGATCCAGCTACGGGCAACGCCATCAGTCGAGCGAGTGGCAAAACCGATCCCGACCAACAGACCGAATGCCGCCAAACATCGGCGCTGCGCCATCATCATCCGGCCTGGAAGCGGCGCCGGCAGTTGGTGCTTTAGCCGAGAGGGCTCACGCAGCATCAGCGCTGCAATGACGCTACCAAAAATGATGTCGTGCCAAAATGGTCCAGACATGGAGAGATCCATCTGGCGCGCTTGCACGTACTGACCGCACCACTTCAAGGCGATCTCACCGGCCGCCACGCAGGCGGTCAAATCCCACAGGAACAGGAAATCCGACAGCAGCAGTAGGAAGTCCGGCGCTCTGCGGGACACGGGGGTCGTGCTAGAAATTTCGACATCAGACCAGTCGGCCACGGATACGCCTTAGTTGAAGACGGTTATTCGTTTCACAACTATTACCAATGCGTAGTCGTAATGCAACCAAAAGTTTTGTTAGCCCGCGTTAACTATCGCGATAGCATAAGCGTTTTCGCAGCCACCGGTGGCAAATGAGGCTTTCATCGAGTGTGGGGTCGCTGGCCAACAGGTCATAGAACAACAAACTCAGCGGGTTATCGCAACTCGTTGCGGCCCACGGCGCTTCGCTGCCCTCAATCACCTCTCCGGAAACGCGCCGATCGGTATTGCGCAACCTACAGCCTCAGCCAGGCGTCTCACTGCGCCTGCGCGGATGCTTCGCTCCGCGTGGCACCAACCCTGGCAGCCAAGGCCGCCGCCATGAAATCATCGAGCTCGCCATCGAGGACGGCACCCGGATTTCCCTTCTCGACGCCAGTTCGTAAGTCCTTAACCATTTGATACGGCGCCAGAACATAGCTGCGTATCTGGTGGCCCCAGCCGATCTCAGTCTTGCCTGCTTCGGTCAAAGCGCTCGCCGCTTCCCGCTTTTGTAGCTCCGCCTCATACAGCTTGGCCTTCAGCATGCCCATCGCGGTGGCTCGGTTGCGGTGCTGGCTGCGATCGGTCTGACACGCGACGATGATGCCAGTCGGCATATGCGTAATGCGGATCGCGGATTCGGTCTTGTTCACATGCTGGCCGCCGGCGCCGGAGGCCCGGAACGTATCAACCTTAAGGTCAGCATCGCGGATTTCGATATCGATGCTGTCATCAACGACAGGATACACCCATACGCTCGCGAAACTGGTCTGCCGGCGCGCCGCGGCATCGAAGGGGCTAATCCGCACGAGCCTGTGCACGCCGGACTCAGTCTTTAGCCATCCATACGCGTTAGCACCGGTCACGTGCAGGGTAACGGATTTAAGGCCCGCCTGCTCGCCTTCGCTTGCCTCTATCATCTCCACTTTATAGTCATGTTTTTCGGCCCATCGGGAATACATGCGCATGAGCATCTCGGCCCAATCCTGGGCTTCGGTGCCACCGGCCCCCGCATTCACCTCCATATAGCAATCATTGCCGTCGGCTTCTCCGGAGAGCAGGCTCATGATTTCCTGCCGCTTGGCCTCCTCGGCCAGCGTGCGCAACGCATCAATCCCTTCGACAACCATGGCCGGTTCACCCTCGGCCTCTGCCAGTTCAATCAGGCCAATCGCATCGGCAACTCCACGCTGCAGCTCCGTCAGGCCCTCAATGCCGCTGGCGAGACGATTGCGCTCACGCATCAATTTCTGCGCACCCTCCGCATCTTCCCATAAGGAAGGATCTTCAACGCGATGGTTCAGTTCATCGAGACGTGCGACGGCGACATCCCAGTCAAAGATGCCTCCTCAGCAGCGCCAGCGACTGCTTTATCTGCTCGTGAAGGGATTCTGCTTCGGCGGCCATGACGTGTTTGCCCTAGATAAAAAGGAAGAAAGAACTTCTTTTTTGAAAAAAGAAGCAAAAAACTGTTGGTGCGCTGTCGCGGAGACAACAGCCGACGTGCTCAAAAGGTCAATATAGTCCGCCTACGCCACTATCCACACCGGTACCCGGCGCCGGCTTGGGCGTCTGCAGCGCACCAGATGATGCATCTGGGTCAGGGTTCACCATCTGCACGCCTGGATCAGCCGCAGCTGTCGCCGTCGCAATACCATCATTAGGCAGGCCTGCAGCCCCGGGCACCTGGTCGGGCTTGAAAGCATCCACGCAGGTATGGGCACCGCATGCCCAGCCATCAAGCGACACGCCGTCAGGCTCACGAAAGTCAAGCACCGGCCGGTCATGCAACGCTGCGACCATGAACTGATGCCAGATGGGGGCCGCCACAGCGGCTCCTGTCTGTTTGTCACCGAGCGTCTGCGGCGCATCGAAGCCGACCCATACGATCGTCACCAAATCCGGTGTAAATCCCGAAAACCAGGCATCATTATAGTCTTGACTGGTCCCGGTCTTGCCGGCGATCGGTCGGTCCAGGCCTGTAACGGCGGGAATACCGGTGCCGAATTGCACCACGCCCTGCATCATTTTCACTATCTGGTAGGCGCTTTGCGCGTCGGCAACCTGTGGGCGAGGATCTGTCAGGGTTGGAGGTTGCGATGGGTCGCTCGCTCCAAGCACCAGGCTCGGGGGCCGCCACAGGATCCTGCCATCGCGGTCCTGCACACTGTCGATCAGGCTCGGCACCACTTCGCGCCCGCCCTCGGCGAGGGAAGCATATGCACCGGCCTCCTTCAGGACTGTCGTCTCCACCGCACCCAGCGCGGCGGGCAGCACCCGCGGCATGCCATCCACAAGGTGAAAGGCAATCGCCGTCCGCGCCACCGCGTCCATGCCGATATGCTGCGCCAGCCGCACCGTCACCAGATTGAGCGACTGCTCCAACGCGATGCGCAGCGGGGTTGGGCCGCCGAAATTCAGCTCGTAGTTATTGGGGCACCAGCCGTTCAGACAGAAGGCTTCATCATCGAATCGGGCACTGGGTGAGATCCCCTGCTCCATCGCCGCGAGATACACAAACGGCTTGAAGGAGCTGCCCGGCTGGCGCAAGGCCTGTGTCGCCCGATCGAATTTGCTCGCATCCTGGCTCCACCCACCCGACATCGCCAGCACCCGGCCGGTGCGTGGATCGAGTGACACCAGCGCCCCCTCCACGCGCGGGATCTGCCTCAATTGCAGCTTTTCCAGGCTCACCAGGGCCGGGTGGGCGCGGCCACGGACCAGCCTATGGCCGGGCACGGCCATCTCCACCGTGCTCTCCTCGGGCTGAACCATCACAACATCGCCTGGCTTGACCACATCAGCGATCCGCCGAGGCCCACCCCCGAGTTCGCCGTTGGCCGCAACTGGCCGCGCCCATGCGAGTTCGGACAGGAGAATTTCACCGGTATGCGGCACGGCGGGGCCACCCGGCTCGTCAGACTGAAGATAGCCTAGGCGGGCACCAGTTGGCGTTTCACCCAGCACCACCGCCAATCGCCAGTCCGGCAGCATGCCGGAGGGCCTGGTAACGCGTCCCAGGGCGTCCGGCCAATCGCCTTCCAGCGACGCCAGGCTGGTTATCCGGCCCACAGGGCCACGCCAACCACCATGGCTGTGATCATAGCGCAGGAGCCCGTCTCGCAGCGCCGTATCCGCCTGCGTCTGAAGGGCTGGATCGAGACTTGTATGAACGATCAAGCCGCCCTCGGTCGTCTGGTCAGGGCCAAAACGATCAAGCAGCCGGCGCCGCACCTCCTCTGTGAACCATCCAGCATCGGGCACGCTGTCTGGGGCGCGATACTTGTTAGGCACGAGCGGCTCGGCGCGGCCAGCCACGGCCTCCTCGGGCGTAATGGCATGCGTGTCGGCCATGCGGTCCAGCACCCAGTCGCGCCGGGCCCGGGCCGCCTGCGGGAACCGGAACGGATTGTAATTGCTAGGAGATTTCGGCAAAGCCGCCAACATGGCGGCCTCGCCCAGCGTGAGTTGATCAAGCGGCTTGTTAAAATAGGTCTGGGCCGCAGCGACCACGCCGTAAGCGCCCTGCCCCAGATAGATCTGGTTCAGGTAGAGCTCCAGAATCCGCGGCTTGCTGAGCACATGCTCCATGCGGATAGCAAGCAGGACCTCCTTGATCTTGCGTTCCCGGGTCAGCGCATCGGAGCCTAGAACCATATTGCGCGCCACCTGCTGCGTGATGGTGGATGCACCCACCGGGCGGCGAGATTCGCCCAGTCGTTGCAGGTCCGTGTACGCGGCGCGTACGATCGCGAATGGATCAACACCATGATGCGAATAGAAATTTTGATCCTCGGCAGCAATAAAGGCGCGCTTGACGCGCTCCGGGATTGCCGCGATCGGCGCGAAGATGCGCCGCTCATTAGCCAATTCCGCCATCAGCCGGTCGTCACCAGCATACACGCGGCTCATCACCGGCGGCTGGTAGGTGCGCAATCCGTCCAGCGTGGGCAAATCCGACGCATAGCGTTCGTAGACGTTCCACACCACCAGGACACCCGCGCCGGCTGCAACCAGGCCGATGGCAAAGAACAGGCCGAACACGCCGCGTATGAAGGCAAGAATACCGCTCGGCCGCCGCCGAAGCGGTGTTTGGGGAGGTGGCGGTGCCTCAGAGGGCACGATCAATCGCTCGCGTGGACCGTCCATAGTTTCGCTCTAAATCCCTCACCGAATTCTCATAAGAAAAGCGCGGCCCAAGGCCGCGCGGAGAAGGCATCGTCGGGTCAGCCGCCTTTAGCCAACGATATGCGTATGTTGACCATCGGATGCAAAGAACCCGTCGATCGCACGGTGAATGGCGCTGGCAACCATCGCACGATGACCTGCCTGGCGCAACGCAGCCTCGTCATGGCGGTTCGACATGAAGCCCATCTCCACCAACACGCTGGGGATATCGGCAGCCTTTAGCACGGCAAAACCTGCATGCCTGGCCGGATTATCGAGTAGCGGCATATCCCGGCTCAGGGCCGCCACGACATGCTGCTGCATATGCGCCGAACCGACCCGCGTTTCATGCCGAACCAGGCTCGCGAGGATTTCAGCCACCTGCGGCGATACACCGGCAGCTTCCTGCCCCGCATAGCGGTCGGCAGCGTTCTCGCTATCGGCCAGGGAGGCCGTCTGAGCGTCCGAGGCTGTTGCCGCCAGTGTGTAAACGCTCGCACCCTTCACGCTGTGATCGTCGACGGCGTCCGCATGCATCGAAATGAACAAGGCGGCACCCTGCGCCTGGGCGATGGCAACCCGATCCTGAAGTGGAATAAACACGTCGTTGTGGCGTGTTAGCGCGACCTCGTAGCGGCCTGAGGAACGCAGTTGGCGGGCCAACTCGCTGGCTGCGGCGAACGCGATGTGCTTCTCGTACGTGCCGGACACCCCGATCGCCCCTGGATCCTTCCCGCCATGACCTGGGTCCAGCACAACGAGCGGCGCGTGAAGGATGCGTGACTCCGGCTTTAGGGGCCGATGTACGGCGGCAGCACGGGACGCCGCGGGCAGCAGCAGCGCTGCACCGACTCCATGTCCCAGCAGCAGCCTGCGGGTATATGACGGTTGATCCCTCACAGCTCAGCTTAACACAGCGTCTCCGGAAAAACACGTAGGCCACTGATTAATCGTCAGACATGTGGCGGCGACGCAACAAGACACAAGGGGCCTGGTAAAAGTCTGTTCTTTTTTGAAAAAAAGAACCTAAAAACTTTTGTCGGCTCAGAGCCGGGGCGTGGTGAGCAGGTGGGTTACGGGTTAGAGTAGAAGAGTAAGAGTTTTTTGGCTCTTTTTTTCAAAAAAGCGCAGTTTCTTTCCTCTCGGCCGTAAACACCCTTGCGGTGAGCCGCGCTTTCCTTCATGTCATGATTTGGCGCAGCGAACCTCGTCGGCGCCGTAATGCGCGCGCAATGCGCGCGAGGTTTACTTATGGCAGGCATACGCAGCGCCACGACAGAGTTCAGGACCACCGTTTCGACCGTTCAGCGGCCGGTTTTGCGGTTCGGTGTCATCCGTCGTCATCGCCGCGTGCGTGCCAAGGCCTGCACCCGACCTATCGATCCCACTTTATCGGCCCGACAGGGCGCGCCACCGCGCAGTGCATGCAAGCGGTTGTGTTGCGCGACGCCGGGGCCCCGGAGCTCCAGACTTTATGACCAAGCGCCTTCTCATCGATGCCAGCCACGCGGAAGAAACCCGCGTTGTGGTGCTGGACGGTAACCGCCTCGAAGATTTTGATGTCGAAACTCAATCGCGCCGACAGCTTAAAGGTAATATCTACCTCGCCAAGGTCGTCCGCGTAGAGCCGAGCCTTCAGGCGGCCTTTGTCGAATATGGCGGAAACCGGCACGGCTTCCTGGCCTTCGGCGAAATTCACCCGGATTACTACCAGATCCCCGTGGCCGATCGGCAGCGCCTGCTCGCCATACAGGAGGAGGAAGCCCGCGCCGAAGAGGAGGCGGAGGAGGACGAGGCAGCCTATGTGCCTGCTCCGGCACTACAGGCCGCTGTCGCGTTTGTCACCGACGAAGCATCGGCTGGCACAGAGATAGTCGACGCGCAGGCTCTGCTACGGCAGGATGAGGGTCGCGTAGGCGCGGCCATCCCATCGGCGGAATGTGCTGACGAACCGATCGAGCTCGGGGCAGACACTGCTCCCGAGGCCGCTGAGCCCGCTGGGGATAACCCGCCCGCCCAGATTGCAGCAGGCCACTCTGAAGACCCGGCCGGACAGACCCTGGACATTCCAGGCTCGATGGAAAGCGGTGATCAACCGGAAACAGGCCACCGCGTTCACCAGGTCCAGACGGCAGAGGCGCCGGCGCCTGAGACGATCGGCGGCGAAAATGATGCCGGCGAGGAGGTCACACATTCTCGCCAACCTTCCCGTTTCATGCGCAGCTATAAGATCCAAGAGGTCATACGCCGCAGGCAGATCCTGCTCGTTCAGGTCGTCAAGGAGGAACGGGGTACAAAGGGCGCTGCCCTGACCACTTACATCTCGCTCGCGGGCCGGTACTGCGTGCTGATGCCGAACTCGCCGCGCGGCGGCGGCATATCGCGCAAGATCACCTCGGCCGCAGACCGCCGGCGGCTGAAGGAAGTCACCACCGAGTTGGAAATCCCACGTGGCATGGGCTTGATCGTGCGCACCGCCGGCGCCGCCCGCCCAAAGGCCGAAATCAAACGCGACGGTGAGTACCTGCTGCGTCTATGGGACGACATCCGCGAGCAGACAATGCTGTCCACCGCACCGGCGCTGATCTACGAGGAGGCCAGCCTCATCAAGCGTGCGATTCGGGACGTCTATTCCCGCGACGTCGACGAACTGCTTGTCGACGGCGCGGAGGGATGGCGGGCGGCGCGCGACTACATGCGGATGCTGATGCCCACGCATGTCAAAAAGGTTCAGCTCTGGCCGCATAACGCGCAGCCCCTCTTCGCCCACCAGCAGGTCGAATCCATGCTGGATGCGATGCTCAGCCCAACCGTGCAATTGCGATCCGGCGGCTATCTGGTGATCAATCAGACCGAGGCGCTCGTCGCCATCGACGTCAATTCCGGCCGCTCCACCCGCGAGCGCGGCATAGAGGAGACGGCGCTGCGCACCAATCTGGAGGCGGCCGAGGAGGCCGCGCGCCAGTTGCGGCTGCGCGATCTCGCCGGCCTGATCGTGATCGATTTCATCGACATGGAATCGAAAAAGCACAACGCGATGGTCGAGCGCCGGATGGCGGATGCGCTGAAAAACGACCGTGCGCGCATCCAGATTGGCCATATCAGCCATTTCGGCCTGCTGGAGCTCAGCCGGCAGCGGCTGCGGCCGTCGCTCGCCGAGACCAGCCTCAATGTCTGCCAACAGTGCGGCGGGACCGGACATGTCCGCAGCACCGAGAGTGCGGCGCTGCATGTGCTGCGCGAGATCGAGGAGGAAGGCGGCCGCCGCCGCGCGGCGGAGATCCTGGTGCATGTGAACAGCGCGACTGCGCTCTACATCCTCAACCACAAACGTCAGCGTCTGACGGAGATCGAGGAGCGATACGGCATGGTGGTCTGCTTCGCGCCGGATGAGACGCTCCTCGCGGCCCAGACGCGTATCGACCGTCTGCGGGCGGCGGTCCCGAGCGATCTGCCGCCGCCCGTCGTGCAAGCGCAGCAGACGCCCGAGGAGGACGCAGGGGAAGCCGACATCTCCGAAGAGGAGGATGACGTGGACATGCCCGTGCCAAGTGCACCGTCCAGCGCAAAATCTGCCATGCCGACCGGCGACTTCACAACCGATTCCGATCACGTGCCGGGCGAGACCGCCGAGGAAGGCGAACGCCGCCGTAAGCGCCGCCGCCGCCGCCGCCGCGGCGGACGCCGTGAGGAGGGGGCGACATCTGACGCAGCTGCGCCAGCGCCGATTGGCGGGGATCAGCCTGAAATCCGGGACCTCGACATGCCTCCCACAGCGTGGGAAGCGCCGCCTGTGCCGGGGCACGACGAGGCCAGCGAAGCCGCCGACGATATGCCCGCGCCACAAGGGCCGTCCGATATGGCGCCGGATCAGATTGCAGAACCGGCGGACGCCCCCACAAAACGCGGCCGGCGTGGCGGACGGCGCCGGCGCAAACCTGGCGAGGAAGGCAACATGGTTCCACCGCCGGCGGCGACGGCGACGGCCTTGGCGGCGCCCTACACGCCACCTGCATATGTACCCTATGTTGGCCCCACGCCGGCGGATCCATTTGCACTCGCGGGCCTCGATATTTTCGAGGCGCTCGAACAGGCAGAATTGCACGCCCCAAACCCCGCCCGGCCAGAGGCAGCGGCGCCACAGATGGAGGTTTTCGCCGAAGCTCAGGCCGGCGAGCCACTCTCACCGGTCGTCAAGCCCGTGCTGATAGGTAGCGGCGAAGGCACCGTTGTCGAACGCAAGAAAGGCTGGTGGCGGCGATAGCAGCCCCTCACGAACTCGGCTTTGGAAGGAAATGCGCGCCCCGCGGGGACCGGAATTGCCGCAAAGACCAAAATTTTTTTGGTTCTTTTTTCAAAAAAGAAGCGCTTCCTTCTGCCCTCGCCGGACATCCCCAGCGTTGAAGCAAGATTAAAGCGTTCTTATCCACCCTGTGAGAGCCTCGGCCGGCATCGTCATTGCAAGGTCAGGAGCGCATGAGCTTTAACGACGACCAGGAAAAGCGCCTGGCAGCCTTCAAGATTGGGCCGGCTGATCTGGCATTGCTGGGCTCGCAGAAGCAATATGCACATCAGCGCCTGCCCAAATTGCTGGAAGAATTGCATCAGGCGTTTGCGGCCTGGCCTGAACTGCACTCTGCGCTGACCAGTCCGGATGTGCACTGCTGCAGGCTATCGCATTGGGCCAGGGTTGTCAGCGGTCAACTGGGCGAAGGGTTCGAAGAGTCAGCCCAGGTGCTGGCCGAGGCTTTCTACAGACACGGCGTGCCTGCGTACGCCGTGGCAATCTGCCATGGCAGCGTCGTCAATGGTATCATCAAAGATCTGGGGCTGGAGGATAATGGGCGTCCAGGCAGCGTCTTCTTCGGCATTGGCAAGCGCCGCGCGATGCGTGCGGCCGATTTACGCTCAGCCCTGAACAAGATCGCCTGGCTGGATCTTGAGGTTCTGCTCGAAACCTACGTGAAGGCGGACGATGCACGGCGCACGCGCGCGTTGCGGGATATGGCAGACACGATCGAGCGCGAAAGTAACCAGGCCATGGCCCAGGTCAGCGCCCAGACAGGCGAGATGGCGAAGACCGCCACGGCCATGTCAGCCACTGCGGCGCATACCGAGGAGAACGCCATTCAAGCCACACGCGCCACCGATCAGACACTCTCCACCGCACAAAACGTCGCCGGCGCTGCGGAAGAGCTCGCGGCCTCGATCGGCGAGATCACACGCCAAGTGAACGGCTCCAGTGCCGCCGCACAACGGGCCGTGATCGCCGGACGCGGTGCGCGAGACAGCATAGATGCTTTGTCGACCCAGGCCGAGCAGATCGGCCGGGTCGCCGACATGATTGCCAGCATCGCATCACGAACCAACCTTCTCGCCTTGAACGCCACGATCGAGGCGGCCAGGGCAGGCGACGCTGGCCGCGGCTTCGCCGTGGTCGCCGCCGAGGTAAAGCAACTGGCCAGTCAGACGGCCCGTTCGACCGAGGACATTACCCGGCAGATCAGCGCCGTACGCCAAGCCACACAGCACGCCGCGGATCAGGTTGTGCAGATGGTCACCATGATCGGCGATATCGAGACTATAGCGGCGTCCGTCGCCGCGGCCGTCGATCAGCAAAGTGCCGCTACCGTCAATATTTCCCGTAGTATCGGCGAGACCGCCGGCGCCGCACGCCAAACGAGCAATCTCATGCAACATATGCGCGATGCTGTGACCGAAACCGACCGCCAGGCGGACGCTGTGCGCCAGACAGCCGCCACCCTGGACACGGCGGTTTCAGACTTGCGCAACGCGGTAAACCGCGTGGTTCGCACCTGCTCTGCCGCTGTCAATCGTCGCAGCGAGCCTCGCATGCAGGCACATCTGCCGGCCTTCATCTCTATAGCTGGCGATGCGCCCATAGCGTCGGAGGTGATAGATGTTTCCAGTCATGGCGCCCTTCTCTCGTGCAAGACACGCTTGCCTGTCGGCAACACAGGCAAACTGGCCGTCGATGGCCTCGATCTGGCGGTCTGCGTAGCGAATATGCGCGGTCCTGACCTGTTCTATCTTGCGTTCACCCTCGATCAGTTGCAGCAGAGTAGGCTGGACTCCTGGATTCAAGCGCGAACACAGCCGCGGCGCGCCGGATGAGTCTTCGGCTACCCGTTAATTCGCCACGGGTCTTCCGGTTCTCGTTTCTTTCTGACGAAAGGTCTCGCATTTCAGAGGCTTCATGACTTTGCCGCTGGATCGATCCATCCAATATTGCCGTCCGGCCGTCGGTATATCACGTTCAATTCGCCGGTCGCCGAATTGCGGAACATCATCACGGTCTGGTCGGCGAGGTCCATGCGCATCACCGCATCGCCAACCGTAAGCACCGATATCTCGGTTTGCGTCTCGGCGATAACGGTCGCAAACGCCGGTCCACTCGTGGGCGGTGCCGCACTCTCGTCCGCCTCGGCGCGCAAGACATAGGCCCGTGCGGATTGAGGCCGCTCGCGCTGGGCCAGGGCGCGGTGATGGTCGTTCACCCGGCGGCGATAGCGTCGCAGACGCGTGGCAATATGCTCGGCCGCATCATCGAACGCCGCGTTGGCGTCACCCGCTTCGCCCTCGCCACGCAGGCGCAGGCCGCGGCCTGCGTGAACGTTGATGTCGCAGGTGAAGAAGCTGCGCGCACGGCCGAACGTGACGTTCGCCTCCATCGCGTGGTCGAAATATTTGGCGGCGATCACATCAAGGCTGGAGGCAACGCGGGTGCGCAGGGCATCCGACAGATCCACCTGCTTGCCCGAAACATTGATCTGCATAAGGCCAACCTTTCACCAACTTTTTCATGCGGTTGTCAGGGCGGTCAGCCTGTGGGCACCAAAACGTCGTCGCACCCGTTCAGGACATCAAAGCCTTTTCCCGCTTGCGCTGCACGGAGCTGGGAATGCGCAACGCCTCGCGGTATTTGGCCACCGTTCGGCGGGCGATGTCTACGCCCTCCCGCCGAAGTGTTGCCACGATCGCGTCGTCGGACAACACATCGTCGGGTGCTTCGGCCCCCACCATCGCCCTGATTCTGTGGCGCACCGCCTCCGCACTATGATTCTCGCCCCCCGATCCTGCGATAGCTGTCGTGAAGAAATACTTGAGCTCGAAGATGCCACGCGGCGTCGCAATATACTTATTCGCCGTAACACGGCTGACCGTGCTCTCGTGCAGGCTCACCACGTCGGCGATGTCGCGCAGGATCAGCGGCCGTAAATGGCTCACGCCATGCCGGAAAAACCCGTCCTGCCGACGGACAATCTCGCTCGCCACCTTCAGGATGGTCTGCGCCCGCTGCTGCAGCGATTTCACCAGCCAATTCGCGGTCGCCAGTCGCTCGGTGAGAAAACTTTTCGCCTCTCGCTCGGCGCTCTTGCTCACGCGCGCATAAAACGCCTCGTTGACCAGGACGCGCGGGATGGTCTCTGGGTTCAGCTCGAGGATCCAGTCGCCGCCCGGCGCTGCGCGCATCAGAACATCCGGAATCACCGGCTGCAGCGCCGCCACATCCCAATTGGCGCCCGGCTTGGGGTCCAGCGCGCGAATCTCGGCGATCATCTGCTGCAGATCGTCCCAATCGACACGGCAAACCGCCATCAGAACCTTCATGTCCCGGCGGCCGAGATGATCAAGGTTCTCCAACAGGGCAACCATGCAGGGATCCAGCCGGTTCCGTTCGCGCAATTGTGCTGCCAAACACTCGGGCAGCGTGCGAGCAAACATGCCAACGGGATCGAACGCCATCATTCGCTGGCGCACATGCTCCACGCGCACGCCATCGGCACCCAGGAGCTGGGCGATCACCTCGCTCTCCACACTGAGCCGGCCCGACGGCTCCAGCAACGCGATGAGATGCGCACCGATCAACCTATCGACACGCTCCGCGAAAGCAAGCCGCAACTGTTCACCCAGATGCTCACGCAACGACACCCGCGTCTCCAGAATGTCTTCAAGCCCGCGATCATCTGTCTCGAAACTCTGTGAGCCGCCGCTGCCGGACGCACTCGATGGCATGCTCAGGCCATCAGCAGGGCCCAGCGCCTCATAGCCATCGAACTCAGCATCGAGCGGTCCCTCGCCGGCATCCGGCATAGAGGAGGCAGCCACCAAATCAGCACTATCCGCGCTCTCCTGCGGGCGATCCTGCTGGTCTGGTGCCGGACGTTCGCCGACAATCTCAGGCCGCTCATCATGCTCGAGCAGCGGGTTGCGCTCCAGCTCCTCCTCCACGAAGGCTGCCACCTCCAGATTGGAAAATTGCAGCAGCTTGATGGCCTGACGCAACTGGGGCGTCATGACCAGCGACTGCGATTGCCGGAATTCGAGGCGAGGGCCGAGCGACATTGGGACCGACCTTAGCGCGAATCGCCAAGCAAGAAAGAGTCCATTGTGAGGGGGACGAAGGAAGATGTTCTTTTTTGAAAAAAAGAACCAAAAGAACTTTTGTCCCTAGGGTTTTGTCAATAGGGCGACACCCACGGAGCCGGACGCTGCTACATTGAAAAGCGCTCGCCGAGGTAGACCCGGCGGACATCAGCGTGGGCGACAACCTCCTGCGGCGCACCCTCCATCAGCACCTGGCCATCATGCATGATATAGGCGCGATCAATAATCTCCAGCGTCTCGCGGACATTATGGTCGGTGATCAGCACGCCCAGGCCGCGATGTTTAAGGTGGCGAACCAGATCACGAATTTCGCCCACGGCGATGGGATCGATGCCGGCTAGAGGTTCATCGAGAAGAATATAGCTAGGCTGCGTTGCGAGCGCCCGGGCAATTTCCACACGCCGGCGCTCACCGCCGGAAAGTGCTAGCGCTGGCGTGCGGCGAAGATGTCCAATGCCGAATTCACCGAGGAGGGCATCACAGGCCTGATCACGTGCATCGGGGTCGGGTTCCACCACCTCCAGAGCGGCCATGATGTTCTGCTCGACATTAAGACCGCGAAATACACTGGCCTCTTGAGGGAGATAGCCGATCCCCATCCGCGCACGCCGGTACATCGGCAACATGGTGATGTCGGTGCCATCGAGGGTGATTGAGCCGGTATCCGGACGAACCAGGCCCACGATCATATAGAAAGTGGTCGTCTTGCCCGCACCGTTCGGGCCGAGCAGCCCTACCGCCTCGCCCCGGCGCACCTGCACCGAAACGTTCCGTACTACCGGCCGCTTCTTGTAAGTCTTGCCGACACCACTGGCGATGAGCCCGCTCGCGCCGGGAATTACCCGCAATCCGTCGCGGGCGATATCGGCACGGACCGGTCTGACAGCGGTTTCTACAGTCATGGCTGGGCCTTCTCCTGCGTGGCAGCCTTGCGGGACCCTCCCGCCGACGTCGCGGCGCCCGAACCGCCGGAACCATTCGGAACAACCAGCCCTCGCACGCGGGCGCCAGGAACCTGGGTCATCGTCGCCAGCCCCGTCTTCATGTTGACGATGGCCGCCGCACCGTTCAACTGATTTTCCCCGCGCGTGATGTGAACATGGCCCACCACACGGGCCAGGCCGGTGTCCGGCAAATATACACCGCGATCGCCTGTGACGATTTCGGTCGGCGTGCGCACCACCACATGACCATACGCCTCCACCCGCTGCAACTTGCCCGGCGAGTCCGCCTGCCGAGGTTTAGCAGCCTTGGCCGCAGGAGCGGCGGCCGGCTTGCCAGCAGCCGGGGGCGCATTGGGGTCCACCGTATAGCCGACAAGCGTGTCCGCCGTGATGCGGCGCCCGTCATCACTGGTGGCGGTGGCATCGCCGCGGGCCACCGCCATGTGCTTCACAGACCAATATTCCATCGCGTCGCGGGCTGTCAGTACATCCTTCGGGGTGGTCAAGCGCAAATTTTTGCCTGTCAGCACCAGCACGGCCTGATCCATGTCGTAGATTGCATGGTCTCCCCATGCCTGGTCGGTGGGCGTGAACATATGAACGTGGCCTTCGGCGTTCAGCCGGTAGATCTCGTTGTTGCCCGCGTCGGCCGGTTCACCCGAGGCGGGCGGTGACCCAGCCACGGCCGGCCCCGCAGCCGGTGGGGCGGGCCTGCGAGCCGGATCGGCCGCCGCGGGAAGGCTGCCCGCCTTCTTGCGGTAATGCGCGATCAGCACGTCGGCCGTTACCGTATCGTCGCCGCGCACAGCCCGGGCATCGTCATGCGCCGTCACGGTTTGGGCATTCTGGTCCCAATCGATCCCACCGGCTGCAGTCACCGTCACCGGGCCACCATGCGACAGATCAATGCCTTGAGCACATGCCACAACCGGCACGATAGCGAGTCCTGCAGCCAGCACCGCCGCGTGTCTAATGGGCGCCATTCAGCACCAGTTTCGCCGGTCCATGGAATTGGATCACCGCGCCCTTGTCCGCCAGCGTGAAGCCCTCCGCGTCCAGCGTGCCGAATGGCCCCTCCGCATGGGTGTAATCGTTGCTGGTCGCGGCCCCCAGCTTGAGGTTCATCGTCGCAGTTGCTGCGGCCATGGTGGTGCCATCCTGCCGGTAGAGCCAGACGGAGCCGTCCAGATCCAGTTCGTTGCTATGCTGCATGAACACGCCCTTTTTGGCCTTCAGCAAAAGCCACGTCCCGTTCTGCAATGTCACATCACCGACCGGCATCGAGAGGTTCACCCGGCTAGGCCCGGCCCGCTCTGCCGTGTCGGCCGAGACGGTGTAGGGCCGCTCACGACCATCGAGGCCATGATAGCGAGGACGCATCATCAAGCCCGCCCCATTCGTCGTCATCGTCAAGCGGTGCCAGGTCACACGACCATTCTCCACCGTGCGCGTCAATTCTGGCCATAGCGCGATGCTCGAGAGCAAGCCCAAGGCCGCCAGGGGAAGTCCATACTTGGCGATCCGCACGACCGCCCGCCTATCAAGACCCGACATCGGCGCACTACACCTGCGCTGCCGGACCGAGGATGTTAGGGCTTCTTGCGACCGTCAGCCCGGTGGGTGAAGGCTGTTGCAGTGCAGTCGTCCTCGGCAATTCCATATCTTGTATGGGTGCTGCCTCAGAGCGGGTCAATCAGCCCAATGTCACCGAGTGTAGCAATTCGTGATGCAGGCGCTGCTCTCAGGCGCGGTGCGCGAAGATGTCGGGCTCCTCATATCCCAATAAATCCAGGCGGGTACGGGCCGGAAGGAAGCGAAAGCATGCCTCAGCCAAATCAAGCCGGTCCTCCCGGATGAGCAAGGCCTCCAGCCGCGCCCACAACGCATGCAGATGCAAGACATCGGAGGCCGCATAGCTGATCTGTTCCGGGCTCAAATCCGCCGCCCCCCAATCCGACGTCTGCTGCTGCTTGGATATCTCCACCCCCAGCAGCTCGCGACACAAATCGCGCAGACCATGTCGGTCGGTAAAAGTACGCACAAGCTTTGCGGCGATCTTGGTGCACTTCACCGGCGCGACAGTAATACCCAAATTACGCTGCAGCACCGCCACATCGAAGCGAGCGAAATGCATCAGCTTCGTCACCGTAGTATCCGCCATCAGACGCTTCAGGTTCGGGCAATCATAGCCGCGGCCGCCCAGAGAGACCGGGATCAACTGCACCAAATGTGCCGAACCATCGCCAGAGGATATCTGTACTAGACAGAGCCGATCACGATGCGGATTCAGCCCCATCGTTTCGGTATCGACAGCAATCACTGTACCCAGATCGAGATCGGGCGGAAGATCGTCGCGGTAGAGATGCAGCGGCGCAGCCTTGTCGCCCAGAACCGTGTCCCCCAATTTTCCGTCAACCAGGGGAGGATTGAACAGAACAGCCATATATTGCTCTTAACGTCGTCGGTGGTGCCCCGGAGAAGACTCGAACTTCCACAACCTTGCGATCACAGATACCTGAAACCTGCGCGTCTACCAATTCCGCCACCGGGGCACGGCTACCAACGGAGGCGGGCTGTTGCCATGCTCGGGGTAGGGTGTCAACCGCGGAGAGGCTAGGCCTGGGGGCGCTGCCCCCCTGGCCCCCCGCTGAGGTCGGAAGGCCCCATACCCGAGCACTCGGCGTTGCTGGAGCGTAGGGGGGCTTGGTGCCTCAGACCCCGTCGTGCGAACGTACGCTAACGCGTGACGGGCGGCCAGGCGGCAAAGCCCCCTGGCCTAGGCCCTTCCGCAGCTCACACCCCCAAACCCCAGGGCATGGCAACAGCCGCCTTTGCTGCTATAGGCGGCGCTTGTGGAGGATTCGACGATGGCCAGGCGGCGCCAACTCTACGAGGGCAAGGCGAAGATTCTATTCGAGGGTCCGGAGCCAGGGACCCTCGTTCAGTATTTCAAGGACGACGCAACTGCGGGCAATGGCACCAAAAAGGGTATCATCACCGGCAAGGGCGTATTGAACAACCGCATCAGCGAGTATTTGATGCTGCGTCTGGCCGAGGTTGGCATCCCCAACCACTTTGTCCGCCGGCTCAATATGCGCGAGCAACTGATCCGCGAGGTTGAGATCATCCCGCTGGAAGTGGTTGTGCGCAACGTGGCGGCCGGCTCCATCTGCACGCGCCTGGGCATCCCCGAAGGCACCCGCCTGCCCCGCAGCATTATCGAGTACTATTATAAGAACGACGCTCTGGGCGATCCCATCGTGGCGGAAGAACACATCACTGCCTTCGGCTGGGCCAACACGATGGATATGGACGACATCGTCGCCATGACGTTGCGCACGAACGACTTTCTGACCGGTCTCTTCCTCGGCGTCGGGATCACCCTGGTCGACTTCAAGCTGGAATTTGGCCGGCTGTGGGAGGGCGAGGACATGCGTATCGTGCTCGCCGACGAAATCAGCCCGGATAATTGCCGCCTGTGGGACGTTCGCACCAACGAGAAGATGGACAAGGACCGCTTTCGCCGTGATCTCGGCAAGGTCGAGGAAGCCTATCAGGAGGTCGCCAAGCGGCTCGGCATCCTCCCGGAAGCTGGTATGCGTGACATGAAGGGGCCGGAGTTGATGCAGTGAAGGCGGTCGTCAGGGTCATGCTGAAGGATGGTGTGCTGGATCCGCAGGGCCGCGCGATCGGCCAGGCCCTGCATAATCTGGGGTTTGCGGGCGTGGGCGAGGTGCGGGCAGGAAAGGTAATCGAACTGGATCTGGCCGAAAGCGACCCCGAAACAGCGCGCGTACAAGCAACTGACATGGCCCGCCGCCTCCTGGCAAACATGGTGATCGAGCGTTTTACCGTGGAGATCCTTGTATGAAGCGTCTTCTTCTGGCTGCCGCCCTGGCGTTCATCTGCGGCAATGCGCAGGCCCAGCGTGAATCCAACGTAAGCGGCAGCAAGTTGCTCGGCTTCTGCACGGCCAAGGTGCCCGTGAACTGCGATGCCTATATATCGGGCGTCGCCGACGCGATCGCGGCTGAGGGCCAGGCGCATGCGATCGCCTGCATCCCGGTTGCCGTAACCGGCACCCAGCTGCGCGACGTCTTGATCAAATTCCTCCACGACCATCCCGAAAAACTGCAGCTGAAGGCCGGCCTGCTCACCACCCGGGCCTTTGCCGAGGCGTTCGCCTGTCATCGGTGAGCCGGATAACCCAATCCACGTCGACACCACACACCCAATGAGCCAGCCCGACCCGGACCACGCCGCCCGACGCACGCTGGCGCGCTATCGCGCCTTCGCGACGTTCCTGCTGGTGCTGATGGCGGCCCTGACCATTGGCAGCTTCTACCTGCCGCACAACACCTGGACGGAGCTGCTGCAGGCGAGTGCCAAGGCGGGTTTCGTCGGCGGCCTGGCAGATTGGTTCGCGGTCACGGCGCTATTTCGCCATCCGCTGGGCCTGCCGATCCCCCACACCGCGATCATCCCGAACGAGAAAGTCAGACTTGGCCAAGCGCTGGGTCGCTTCTTCGCCCGGCACGTGGTGACAGAAGGGGAGGTCAGCCGGCTGCTCGGGCGTTTGGATGTGCCGGAACTCATCGGCACTGTCCTTGCCAATGACGAACTGGTCAAACCCCTTGCCGTCACCCTGGCCGGCTACCTGCCCCGGATACTCGCAACCGTCGAGGACGGCCGCGCCCGCCGCGTGCTGGGCCGGCTTCTGCCGCGCATGGTGAGCAGCCCGATGGCCAGCCGGGTGGTGGCCCGTGCCCTGCGGGGTCTGGTGGAGGGTGGCCGTCATCAGGAGGTTTTCGGCTTTATTCTAGCCAAGTTGCGCACCGGCATGCAGGAGAAGGAAGATCAGCTCCGCCGGATGATCGAGGATCGGGTGCGCGAACAAGGCGGCCGCCTGGTTGGCTGGGCTATCGGTGCCTCTGTCGCCACACGCGTGTTGGCGACCGTGAACGCTGAGATGGACAAGATGGACCCAGACGGTTCCGAAATCCGCGAGGCCTTTGACCACTGGATCAGGCGCGAGATTCAGATGATGGAGGAGGATCCAGCGCGGGCTGCTGAACTCGGCCGTGCCATACGCCGCGTGATTGGCCACGACACGGTTCAGGCGTGGTCGTGGGATGTCTGGTCGCGCCTGAGGCTGGCGCTGGAGGCCGATGCGGCCCGGCCCAGCGGCCACACCGCCACACTGCTGGAAGGCGCTATCCGCAACCTCGGGCACATGCTGGCAACCGACCCACCCGCCCGCGCCCGCGCCCAGCGCGCCGCGGAGCGCATGGTGGCCAAGCTGCTGCCGGCCGCACAAACCCAAATTGCCGCTTTCATCGGCGATGTCATTGCCTCGTGGGACACCGCAACCCTGACAAACCGGATCGAGCTGCGCGTCGGCCGCGACCTGCAATATGTTCGCATGAACGGCACCCTCGTCGGCTTCCTCGTCGGCGGCGCCGCCTACGCGCTCCTCACCGCGATATTCGGCCATTCTACATTCTAAAAGTTCTTTGCTTCTTTCTTTGAAGAGAGAAGGCCTTTCTTTTTCTTCTCTTCTGAGAAAAGAAGAAAAGAAATTTGTGTCCGCTTGCGCCCGACTGGAGGAATATCGTGTTCAGAGCAACGACCATAGCACTCGCACTGGGCATTACAGCGGCGGCGGCGCAGCCTGTGCCGAACGATGGGGCGCGGCCTGGCAACATCATTGGCACCGGCATGTCGCTGCCGCGGTCCGACAACGCCAGCAACATCAATAGCCAGACCACATCATCGGAACTGGCCCCCAACCTGCCCGCTCCGCCGGCGGGCGACGATATCCAGACGCTGCTGCTGGACGCCCGCACCTCGCTGCAAGCCGGACGCACCGGCGAAGCGCAGGAAGCGCTGGAACGCGCCGAAACCCGTGCATTGGATCGCTCCGTCCCATACGGCGGCGAACGCCAAGTGGATGCCGGGCCTCTGGTGCGCGCCACAAATGGCGCCCGGGCCGCGCTCGCTGCCGGTAACATCGCGGCCGCGATCAACATCATCAACGAAGCCCTACCACGTGCCGCCGCTGCCGATATCCCGCGGTAGCGTGCCCGTCGCTGGCACGAAAAATGCTAAGTGTGGACAGGAGGTTATCAGCCTGACACTGATCCTCTACTCCCATTTGCACCGCGCGAGACGATCACCGCATGCCAAAATATAAACTCGAATACATCTGGCTCGACGGCTACACGCCTGTTCCGAACATCCGCGGCAAGACCCAGATCAAGGAGTTCACCAACTTCCCCACCCTGGCCGAGCTGCCTTTCTGGGGCTTTGATGGCAGCTCAACCCGGCAGGCCGAGGGCGGCAGCTCCGACTGCGTGCTCAAGCCGGTTGCCGTGTACCCGGACAGCGAACGCCTCAACGGCGCCATCGTCATGTGTGAAGTGATGATGCCGGATGGCGAAACACCCCATCCGTCCAACGGCCGGGCAACCATCCTGGATGACCCCGGCGCTTGGTTCGGCTTCGAACAGGAATATTTTTTCTATAAGAATGGCCGTCCACTCGGCTTTCCCGA
>PKZM01000064.1 GCA_003133065.1 Acetobacteraceae bacterium | reverse complement strand
CACCTCAAAACCCAGGCCCCAACCGCGAGAAAGCCCCGCCACCTTCACCCTGACACAAGCCATCCCCCCCACCGCCCAACCGCCACCCGGCGCCGAATAGGGGCTGCGCCAAGGCCGCAAGCCGGATCAGTGAAGGGACCCAACGAACGAAAAAACAGCCGCCTCCTTTCCCCTCCCCACAAGGGGGAGGGGNNGGTTTTGAAAGGCGCTCTTAGTCGGCTGGGATGGTGCTGGCAGCGGTGATCGGCGCGACCGTTTCCAGCACGAGGTCGGCGCGTTTCGGCAGATCGGAGAGAGAGTTCAGGCCGAATTGAGCCAGGAAGCCTGGCGTCGTGGCCCACAGCGCCGGGCGGCCGGGCACGTCGCGATGGCCGGCCGATTTGATCAGGGAGGCTTCCAGCAAGGCATCCAACGTCGCCTGGCTGAGCGAGGCACCGCGAATCTCCTCGATCTGCGCGCGCGTGACGGGCTGGTGCCAGGCGATGATGGCCAGCGTCTCCATCGCCACGCGCGGCAGGCGGCGGGGCCGGGAGATGGTGCGCGTCAGTCGGCCGGCCAGATCAGGCGCCGTGCGGAATTGCCAGCCCAGACCCACCTGCACGAGTTCGATCCCCCTACCCTCACTGCGCTTTTGCAGTTCACGAAGAATAGTGTCTGCGTCTACATCTTCCGGAAGGAGCGCGGTCAGGGCGCGCTGAGTGGTCGGTTCCGCGCTCGCGAAAATAAGCGCCTCCGCAAGCCTTATGTATTGATCGAGATCTTCGGTCATGTGTCCGATGCCATAAGGTAAAGTTCTTTGCTTATTTTTTTCAGGAAAGAAGCCCCCCGCGGCGCGGCAAAAGCCCCCCGCGCAGCGGCAAAAGAAAGAGTCTTCTTCTTTTTTGAAAAAAAGAAGCAAAAAACGTTTATCCGTTCAGGGGTCACGCGGAGATGCAACGAGAATCGGGGAGAAGGGGGAGTCCTGGCGGAGGCGGATCTGGCCGTTGCGGGCGAGCTCCAGGGAGGCAAGCAAAGTACTGGCAAGGGCGGCACGGTGCTCCTGGCCGGACAAGGCGGGAAAAAAACGCTCCAGCGTGGTCCAGCCGGGCATGCTGCCAAGCGTGGCGGTCAGGCGCTTGATGGCATCCTGAACCGTCCAGAAACTCAACTGGCGCGGCTGATAGGTCACGCGGGCGGTGCCGCGGCGCACCGCCTCCACATAGGCGCGCAACAGGGCGGGCAGATCGGCAACCAAACGCGAGCGGTCGGTGGCGGTGTGCTCCTCCGGCGCGCCACGAGGAAAAACATCGATCCCGAGCAAAGGGCGGGCGGAAAGCCAGGCGGCGGCGGCACGCATCCTCTCCAGCTCGGCCAGGCGGGCGGCAAGAAGCTCGGCGGATTGCCCGGCCTCGGCCGCTTCGGGATCCTCGGCCGGCAGCAGAAGCCGGGATTTCAGCCAGGTGAGCCAGGCGGCCATCACCAGCCAGTCCGCGGCCAGTTCCAGGCGGATGCGGGCCGCACCCTCGATCACGGCCAGGTATTGCTCCACCAGGGCCAGGATGGAGATGCGCGCCAGATCCACCTTCTGGGCGCGCGCCAGATCGAGCAGAAGATCCAGCGGGCCCTCAAAACCCTCCAGCGAGAGGATCAGGCTGTCAGGCGACTCAGTCGTCACTGACGGGCACGCCGGCGAGCATCAGCACATGGTCGAACGCCCAGCCGACGGCCGGCTCCAGAACGTGGCCGAGGGGATCGAAATGGATGCCCGCCTGGCCGAGCAGCGCCGGGCCGGCGACGAGGATGAGCACAAACACGATGCCGTACCGCTCCAGCCCCGCCCAGGCGCGGGCGAGCCGCAGCGGCAGGATGCCCACGGCGATTCGGCCACCATCCAGCGGCGGAACCGGGACAAGATTGAACAGGCCGAGCACCAGATTGAGCACAATGAAACTGCCGATGGCGGCCACCCAGGGCTGGCTGAGGCTTTGAATGCGCAACGCCAGCGCCGCGGCGAAGGCCAGGGTAAAATTCATCAGCGGCCCGGCGATGGCAACCAGCGCCATCATCTGCCGCGGATACCGAAACCCGCTCGGATCCACCGGCACGGGCTTGGCCCAGCCGAACATGAACAATACCCGCCCCACGGTCAGCAACTGGCTGAGCAGCAGGAAGCCGGGCAGCAGCAGGGTGCCGAACCGGTCGATATGCACAAGAGGATTCAGCGACAGGCGGCCGGCGCGGCGGGCGGTGGTGTCGCCCAAGGCCCAGGCGGCATAGCCGTGGGCGAGCTCGTGCAGGATGATGGCGATGGCGGCCAGGGTGACGGAGAGCAGGAATTGCTGCGCGAGCGCCAGGAAATGCGGGGTCATTTCAAAGAAAAGCCTTCTTTTCTGAAGAAAAGAAGCAAAAGACTTTTGGGCGGCTGTCGCGGGGTCGCCGGAAGCGCACGTACCTCACGAAAGAAGGGCCGCGCGTTCGGCGGCGAGGGCATCGGCATCCAGCTTCACACGCGCGGCCCCGGCCTGCGCGCGGGCGGCAGCGACGCGGGCGAGCGTGGCAGGGAAAGCTGGCGGCAGGGCGGTGAGCAGATCGGTAGTCTCGGTGAGGATGCCGGCGCAGTGCAGCGCCACGTCGCAGCCGGCGGCAAGCGCGCGCAGGGCGCGCTGGCTCGGGCTGCCGATGAGCGCGTGCATGGCGAGATCGTCGGTGATCAGCAGGCCGGTAAAGCCGATCGCATCGGGGGCGCGGATAATGCGCGCGATGATGGCGGGCGATTGGGTGGCGGGATGGGTCATGTCCAGGCAGGTGTAGCGGATATGGGCCGTCATCAACCAGGGCAGGTCCCGGTTGCGCGCGAAGGGCAGCAGATCTTCCGCGGTGATGGTTTCCAGCGTGGGCAGCGTGAGGTGGGAATCGGCCGCCGCCCGGCCATGGCCGGGCGCGTGTTTGCCGATGGGTTGGATGCCGGCTGCCAGCAGGCCCGCGGCAAACGCGGCGCCCAGCGTGGCGACGGTTTCGGGGTCGGTGGCAAAGGCGCGGTCGCCGATCACATCGTGCCCGCCGGGTGAGCTCACGTCCAGCACCGGGGCTGCCGCGATGTGAAAGCCGGCGGCGGCACACTCCAGCCCGATCAGGGCGCCGGTGAGCCACGCCGCGCGCGGCGTATGCAAGGCGGCGGCCGGGGGGTGCGCGCGCCAGTACGGCGGGCGAAGCCGAGCCACGCGCCCGCCTTCCTGATCCACCATCAGCAGCGCGTGCGGCAGTGTTGTGGTGATCTGGCCGATCAGGCCGGCGAGCTGGACCGGGTCTTGAATGTTACGGGCGAAGAGAATGATGCCGAGCGGCGGGTTTGATGCGAAAAGCTCAGTTTCTGGTAGGGTAAGTTGTGTCCCGGCGATGCCGACGATTGCGGGTCTGATAACCAAAAGTTCTTTGCTTCTTTCCTTCAAGAAAGAAGGCCTTTCTTTTCTTTAAAACGCCGCGATGGAGCAATCGCCCCCTTGCGCGCGCACCTGCCCGCAGAATTCGGTGGCCGTGGCGATATCGGAAAAGCCGCCGGTGCGCAGGCGCCAGATGGTACGGCCGGCCAGTTTCGTGCTGGTCACGTCCGGGCGGTGGCCGTTGAACAGGCCGGGCATTTTTTCGGCCATGCGGCCCCAGTCTTCTTCCGCGGCCTCACGGCTTTCGAAGGCGGCGAGTTGGACGATGGTGCCTGTGGCACCTTCTTGCGGTTCCGGCGCGGTGGCGGCGGCTTGCTGCACCGGGGCTGGCGGGGCGATCGGCGCGGGGTGGGTCTTGGCGTGCAAGGCGCGCAGCTCGGGCTGTTCGGCGGGGGGGGCGAGGCGTTCCGGGCCGCTATTGGCGGCCAGGTCGTCCAGGCCGGTGATCCTCATGCCGCCGGGATCGGCCGGTTTGATACGCACCGGGCCGGGCGGCGCGGCGATCACCGGGATGGCGTGATGCACGTGGTGGGACAGGCTGACGGCGCCGACCGCGAGGGCGATGATGCCGCCCAGTCCGGCTGCGGCCAGCGCCATGCGGCGGATTTCCGGATCCATGCCCGTGCGCACGTCCGGCCGGTAGGAGGGGCGCGCGAAGTTCTGGGTGATATGGGGCGTATCGCGCATCGTTAAGGCACCTTATGTGTTCAGCGCATCTCCTCGACCGGAACGACGCCGAGGATGGAGAGGCCGGAGCGGATCACCATCGCGGTGGCCGAGACCAGCGCCAGCTTGGCCCGGGTTTCCACGGGCTTCGCTTCCTGGAGGAATCGCAACGCGGCATCATCCTTGCCGCGGTTCCATAGCATATGAAAGTCGGCTGCCAAGTCATAGAGAAAAAACGCAATTCGGTGCGGCTCACGCGCAAGTGCGGCGCCTTCCACCAGGCGTGGCCATTCGATCAGCCGGCGCAGCAGGATGAGTTCGGGCTCCGCGGTGAGGGAGGCGAGGTCGGTGGCGGCCAGGGCTTCGGGGGTGATGGCATCCGCGCCGAGCTGATCGGCGGCCAGGCGTAGCACGCTGCGGCAGCGGGCGTGCGCGTATTGCACGTAGAACACCGGGTTTTCGCGTGTTTGCGAGACGGCGAGATCGAGATCGAACTCCATCTGCGCATCGGCCTTGCGGGTGAGCATGGTGAAGCGCACCGCATCGCGGCCGACTTCATCGATCAGGTCGCGCAGGGTGACGAAGCTGCCGGCGCGTTTGGACATGCGCACGGGCTGCCCGCCGCGCAGCACATGCACGATCTGGCAGAGCACAATGTCGAGCACCTCGCCATGGTTGGCGACGGCGCGGACGGCGGCTTTCATGCGGCTGACATAGCCGCCGTGATCAGCACCCCAGACATCGATCATGATCTGCGCGCCGCGGGCGACCTTGTCGGCATGGTAGGCGATATCATTGGCGAAATACGTGTTGGTGCCGTCGGATTTCTTCAGCGGCCGATCGACNNCGATGGCACGGTCGGCGGCGCCGGACTCGAGCAGCGCGCGTTCGGAGGTAAAGACGTCCTGATGCACGCCGAGGGCGGCGAGGTCGTCGCGGATGGAGGCGAGCATCATGGCCATGGTGGTGTCGCGCACCGTATCCAGCCACTGGGCGGGGTCGGCGGGCGTGGCGTCGGCAGCGGCGAGGGCCGGGCCGTGGGTTTGCGCGAGGGCTTCACCCACCGGGACAAGATAGTCCCCGCGGTATTGCAGGCCGCCAGGCACGAGGGCGGCATACGCCTCCTCGGTGAGGGTGGTTCCGATGGCTTGCAGGTAGCGCCAGTAGGCCGCCCAGGCCAGGGCGATCACCTGGTTGCCGGCATCATTGATGTAGTATTCCTTGGTGACGGCGTAGCCGGCGCGGGCGAGCAGATGAGCCAACGCATCACCCACGACGGCGCCACGGCAATGCCCGATATGCATGGGGCCGGTGGGGTTGGCGGAGACGTATTCCACGTTCACCGGGATGGATTGGCCGATCTGGCTGTCGCCGTAGGACTCGCCCGCGTTCAGAATGATAGGGAGCTGCGCGCGCAGGGTTGCCGGCGCGAGGCGCAGATTGACGAAGCCGGGGCCGGCGGCGGTGGCCTCCGCGACATCAGGCTGGCTGGCGAGCGCACGCACGAGCGCCGCCGCCAGATCCGCGGGCTTACGCCCAGCATGGCGGGCGCTCACCATGGCGGCATTGGTGGCCATATCGCCATGGGCGGGATCGCGCGCGGGTGTAACCTCGACACGCGCGGCAATCTCGGCCGGCAGGTCCGGGATGGCGGCGGTGAGGGCGGCGAGGATGTGGACGCGGATGTCGGCGTAGAGGTTTTGGGTCATGGGTGATCACGTGGTGGGGGTGGGCCGCCGGGTCTAGCGGGCATTTGCCCGGATGTAGAGAGGTGGGCGGTTGCGGCATGGCGGCGACGCGCCGCACGATGGGGTATGAGGTGGTTGATCGGGTCGGATGGCGGCGGGTGGGGGAGTGGCGGAAGGCGTTTGGCTTCTCCACCCTAAAAGGACGCTCGTGAGAAACCGAAGGCGCCAATCAAGGCTGGAACGGATTGAGCAGGCCAGGAAGGGGGAAGTGCCGGCTGATCTGGGCGAAATGGGCGGTGTTGCCGGTGGCGATGGTGGCGCCGTGCGTGATGGCGATGGCGGCAATGGCGAGGTCGGCGCCGGTTTTGATGGTTTTCTGCCGCGGATCGGAGAGGGTGAAGTGACGCAAGGCCGGCGTTTCGATCATGCGGGCAAACAGCAGCGCCGCGGGGATGCAGAGAACGTGGATGTGCGGCCCGCCAGACAGGAGAAGTGAGTCAAGCCACGCCTGCAAAGTCACCGATGTCGCGGGATGATGCACCCTCTGGCGTTCAATGCCGCATTGTACTTCCGCCAGGCTGATCACGGTCGTTGCGATGTTGTGCCGACCCACACGCTCCAGCCAGGCGACCACGCCGGGATGCGGATTTTGCCTGCTGAGTACGCTCAGAACATCGGTATCGACGATGTACAGGGTGGATTAATCCTGATCGGATATTTTCGTATTTTCGGGAGGCGCCAGCGCAGGACTGCCAGTAATGTCATACATGATACGATCGAACTCATCGTATCCGTCCGGACGAACACCCTTCTCCAGCAAATACGACTTCAGGCTGGGCTTGCTGCGCTCAAAATAGTCGCGGGATACGATCACGACCTCCCGCCCATCCCGGCGCTGCACGAATTGCGGCGTTCCCTCAACAGCCGCATCCATGATTTCGGAAAAATTTTGCCGCGCGGCGGACGCCTGCCACTGAGCCATGGTGACCTCCGGTTTCTGACCAAAGAATCATGGGGGTCAGGACAGAAATTGTCAATTCAAACGTACAACTGGAACGAGGTGCCGCGGCACGTTGGCACCCAGCGCCTGGCTAGGGCGGCAAGGTGCGTGGGGGCAGCGACACGGTGGCGGTGAGCGAAAGGGCGGTGGCGGATTCGCCGAGCGCGAAATGGTAGATGCCGGCGGCGATTGACCAGCGGTGGCGGGGTTGGTCCCAATCGGCCAGCAATCGCGGATCGGTGTCGATGGTCACATTGCGGGTTTCGCCGGGGGCGAGCGTGACGCGGGCCCAGCCGAGCAGGCGTTGCTGGCGGCGGCGGGGGGCGGCGGTCAGGTAAAGCTGCGGCGTGTCGGTGCCGGCACGGGCGCCGGTGTTGGTGACGGAGAGGGTAACGCGCGGGGTTGGGCCGGGCAGAACGCGCGGGGATGACAGGCGAAAGCTGGTATAGG
>PKZM01000177.1 GCA_003133065.1 Acetobacteraceae bacterium | reverse complement strand
CCCCGCCCAGGGCGGCAAGATGGATTTCAAGGGCTTGATGGCCGGCTATACGAAGTTCTTCGGCACCAAGGATCAGCCCAATCTGCCCGCGCGCAGTGCCGTGCAGGTGGCGGGCCTGGCGGCGCCCGGCGCGCTGGTGGAAATCGAAGTTATTGCAGCAAAGACACACTGAGCTTCAATTGCTACGAAACGGCATTGAACACCCGCTTTCGTCAGAGTAACGACGACAAAATGTGAAGGCGGCGAACCGATCGGTCCCCGCCCAGCCGAAGGATGATTGCGATGCGAACAAAGATGATGTCGAGCGCCGCGACCGCCGCGGTCCTGGCACTGATGCTGCCGATGGCGGCCGGGGCGCAGACCGCGCCATCGCCGGCACCGCTCAGCGCCACCAGCACCGTGGCCGCCCCCGCCGATAGCGGCGCGCCGACCGAGGAAGTGATCGTTACCGGCACGCGTCAGCAGGGCCGCACCAAGCAGGAAGCGCCTGCACCGGTCGACGTGATCAGCGGCGCCGAGTTGCAGCAAACCGGTGAGCAGAATGTCTTTGATGCGCTGAATAAGGTTCTTCCCTCCTTCGATCTCCCGCCTTTTGGGTTCGATACCGCCGGGCTGGTGCGTTCGGCAAGGCTGCGGGGCTTGAGCCCGGATGACGTCCTGGTGCTGGTGGATGGCAAGCGCCGCCATGTATCCGCCAACATCAATGCGGATATCGGCCCGGTGGGCGGGTCGGACCCGGTCGATCTGGACATGATCCCGCTGAGCTTGATCGATCACATCGAGGTCCTGCGCGATGGCGCGGCCGCGCAATACGGATCGGATGCGATCGCCGGCGTCATCAACATCATTCTCAAGCACAGCGATCATGGCGGCGCGGCCTTCGCACAGGAAGGCGCCACGTATGTCGGCGATGGCTTCACGAACAATCTCGGTGCCAATCAGGGGTTTGCACTCGGCAATGACGGCTTCTTCGATATAGCCGCCGATTACCGCTATCACGACCACACCTCGCGCAGCGGCAATTATCCGAGTGCTGAAAGTGCCGCGACCAGCCAGCTGCCTGGCTATGGCATTGCCCCGGTCAACGTTCCGACGAACGTGAGCCACATTGAAGGCGATCCGCGCTACAATCTGGCAAATATTGGCTATAACGCTGAATATAATACCGGGCTGGCCACCTTGTATTCGTTCGCCACCTACGGCTACCGCCATTCCGAAGCGTTCGAAAATTACCGCGATCCGAATTCCCGCAGTTCCTACGTGCCCGATCCGGGCACGCCATACCCCAATGCAACCGCCTTCCTGTATTATCCCGATGGTTTCGAGCCGCTCGAGGCAGACAACGAGGACGATTATTCCGGCACTGTCGGCGCCCGCGGCGACATATTGGGTGACTATCACTGGGATCTGAGTACCACCTACGGCGGTGACGTCGACAACCTCTCCACGCTGGATACCATCAACCCGGACTTTCTGCACGAATACGGCTTCTCGCCGACACATGTGCATGCCGGCGAGTATAACGACAGCGAATGGACGACCAATCTCGACATCAACAAGCCCTTCGACATCCCGTTCTTTGCCAAGCCGCTCAGCATTGCGGTCGGCGGCGAATTCCGCCGCGATACCTACCAGTTGAACGAGGGTGACTACGCATCGCGATACGGCGGCGGCGCTCAGGCCTATCCTGGCTTTACGCCGCAGGATCAGGGCTACTACAGCCGTACGAACGAGGGCGTGTACGCCGACTTCGCGACAAATCCGCTGCCGAACTGGCAGATCGATGCCGCCGCGCGGTTCGAGCACTATAGCGACGTTGGCGACACGGAAACCGGCAAGTTCACGACGCGTTATGATTTCTCGCCGCAATTCGGCATTCGCGGCACGATCAGCAACGGCTTCCGCGCCCCGACACTCGCGCAGGAAGGTTTCGCAGCCGTCAACGTCAGCCCAACGAGCGCCGGTGGTCAGTTCCCGGTCGATTCCCCAGCCGCCCGCTATCTTGGGTCGGTTCCCCTCAAGCCCGAGCGTTCGCAAAACTATAGCGCCGGTTTTGTGTCGGAACCCATTTCAGGCCTGCATGTCGACCTGGATTTCTATAAGATCGACATCCGCGACCAGATCGTGGATTCCGGGCTGATCAGCGGCGCAGGCGCCGTGGAAGCGTTCCAACTCGCGGGAAGCCTCCCGCCCGGGTGCAGCGCAACATCCGGCTGCTTCCTCTATGCACAGTTCTTCACCAATGGTGTGAACACCCACAACGAAGGCGCGGACCTGACGGCGGACTACACGGAGCATTTGCCGTTCGGAGGTAAGATCAACTGGCTGCTGGCAGCCAACTTCAACAGCACCACGATCACTCGCGAGGAGGCGTCGGCTCAGTTCACGCCCGACGTGCTCTCCGAAATCAAGGAAGCCACGCCGAAGAGCAAAGTGGTTCTCCAGGCCACGTATATCAACGACCCGTGGCTTGTCGTGTTGCGGGAGACCAGGTTTGGTCAGGTCGCCGAAATCTTGGCAGACGGTAATAGCGGCGGCGCGCCATTTACCTTCAACCGCAATTCTCCAAAATTTATTACCGACCTCGAAATTACCTACAAGATCACCAAGGACATCTCCTTCACCCTTGGCGCTGACAATGTGTTCGATACCTATCCGAACCACACCACCGCAGCCGCCCGCTACAACAATGCCGAAGAGTATATTGCTTCCGCTCCGTATGGCATCGATGGCGGCGTGTATTACGGCCGGTTGAACATTAAGTGGGGCGGTCCTGCCGCCGAGATTACGCCGCCGGCCCTACCGCCTGTTGCCCCACCCCCGGCGCCGGTCGTCGTCCCCGTCCGCACCTACCTCGTCTTCTTCGATTGGGACCGCGCCGACCTCACCGAACGCGCCAAACAAATCGTCGCGGCCGCGGCGCAAGCCTCAACCCACGTGCAAACCACCACCATCGAAGTCAACGGCTACACCGACCTCTCCGGCACGGTGCCCTATAACCAGAAACTCTCTGTGCGCCGCGCCGAAACCGTGAAGACCGAACTCGTGAAAGACGGCGTGCCCGCCAGCGAGATCGATATCCACGGCTACGGCGAATCCCATCCCCTCGTGCCCACCGCCAAAGGCGTGCGCGAACCCCAAAACCGCCGTGTGGAAATCATCCTGAAATAGTACTGGCATCAACATCGTAGGGTGGGGTGCCCTTCGCACCCCACCTAACCAAACATCGGCGCCGATTGTCTCGTATGCCCAATCTTCTCAATACGGCGAAGATAGTCTGGGCGGTCCTGTTATCCTTGATCTACCCAGGAACGGGCCATATTTACGCGCGATGCTGGGCCCTTGGAATGGGTGTGGCCTTACTCGGCCTCGCAATGCAGCTCGTATGGCAACTTCTTACCTGGCTTGCAGCGCCGTACCCCGTAGAGCTCATTCTTCTGCTGATCCTAGCATGCTGCGGTGTGGCGCTCAGTGTGGGATCGGCAATCGACGCTGGTATCCGCGCCAGTAGCCGCCAAAGCAGAGAGAAGCCGTCCTGGGCGCGGTCGACATGGCTCGCCGGACTCGGTATTTTTGCTCTCTCAACGCTCATGGACGAATGTATCGGCGTCGGCTGGCATGCCTATTCTGTCCCGAATTCGTCAGGTGCGCCTACAATTCGGATCGGCGATGTGTTTTACGCCGACAACCGCCAGCCAGGAAAAATGCCCCAGCGCGGCGATATAATCGTCTTCCATCCGACTTTACACCCCAACGATGTCTGGTTCAAACGTGCTGTCGGCCTTCCCGGCGAAACCATCAGATTGACTGGCGGAGAGCTGCTTATCGACGGTATAATTGTGAAGAGGGAGGCACAAGGCCAAGTCACGGTAGATGAGCTCGACGGTAAGCAAACCTATGTCATCTACCGGGAATATCTGCCAGGCGCTAAACCGCATCTCATCTACAAGCTCGCTGTGCCGGGGGACGCACGTTTCCTTCCTCTAGACCCAAACAATACCGATGACTACGTCGTGCCGGCCGACAGCGTTTTTGTCCTTGGCGACAACCGGGACAATAGTTCGGATAGTCGGTGGTCAAACGGGATAGGCTTTGTATCACGTAAAGATATACTAGGCCGGGCAACGGCGATAATATGGAGCGCAGGTGTAGGTCCTCGCCTAAAGGCGATGGAATAACGGCCCTTCGCGCCCGCTCAATCGGCCCTCCGTCCGCGGCACATGCATTGCGGAAAGTGCGTTTTTTTGAAAAAAAGAACAAGAAAACTTTGCCCTTGTGGTGCAGTACTGTCATCAACATCGTAGGGTGGGGTGCCCTTCGCACCCCACCACGCCTTCCCTCGTGAGCAAGACAAGCGAGAAGGAAGGCGTTCTTTTTTGAAAAAAAGAACCAAAAAACTTTTGCTCTTTGGGTGCCGTGGGCCGGCGCCAACTCGTTATACGTGCCAGCTTACGCTATATTAGCCACCATGTTCACGCACCGGGTGGCAACCATCACCGACATCCCCGCCCTGCGCGCCCTGATGGCCGATGCCATCACCATCCTCCAGCAAGGCTTCCTCTCGCCCGCCCAAATCGCCGCCAGCCGCGCGCTGATGGGCCTCGATACCCAACTCGTCGCGGACGGCACCTACCTCGTGATCGAACACGCGGCCGCGCTCGCCGGCTGCGGCGGATGGAGCCGGCGCGCAACCCTCTTCGGCGGCGATCATACACCCGGCCGCAGCGCCGCCCTGCTCGATCCCGCGCACCACCCCGCCCGCATCCGCGCCATGTACACCGCCCCCGCATTCGCCCGCCGCGGCGTCGGCCGCCTGGTACTGGCACTGTGCGAGGCACAGGCCGCCGCCGCCGGCTTCACCCGCGNNCGCATGGGCAAGCAGCTGCAAACGCCTGGCTGAAGCCGAACCCTCGCAACTGACTACAATTGTCCCGCGTTGCGCATGCCTGGGGTGCTAGGTGCGCAGGCAATGACGGCGGTATCGAAACACGCGGCTAAGGTTGCCTCTCCGGGCAGGTTCCGCCGCGCCTGCGAAGCGGCCGCGATGCTGCTTGCCCTCGATGCCGGGCGAAGTTTTTGGCAAGCAGCCGCGCGCCGCCTCCCTGGGGCGCGCGGCACCCAGCCGGCGGCTGGTCTACATGCCGCCGATGCGCTGCCCGATAGCCCGGCGCACATCGCCCGCCGCGGGTGCAAGCAGATCCTGCTGCGTGTGTTCAACGACATCGGCAACGACCGGGTGATGGCCGAAGCCGCCGCTGTCACCTACTACACGCTGCTGGCGATCTTTCCGGCCCTGGCTGCCCTCATATCGCTCTATGGCCTGGTGGCCGATCCGTCCACCATCGCCAGGAGCCTAGATGCGCTGCACGGGGTGATGCCGGATGGCGGCGTGCAGATACTCTCCGATCAGATCCATAGCCTGACCGCCACGCCCAACAAGGCACTGGGCTTCGGCGCGCTCCTGGGCCTTGTCGTCTCGCTCTGGAGTGCCAACGCCGGCGTCAAATCCCTCTTCGATGCCCTCAACGCCGTCTATGGTGAAAAGGAGACGCGGACCTTCTTTCACCGCACCTGGCTCTCCATGGCGTTCACATTGGGTGCGCTTGCCTTCGTTATCCTGGCGATGGCGGCGGTTGTTGTCGTGCCGACGATGCTGAACTATGTCGGCCTCACCACAATCGGCGACGTGCTTCTCAGGTTTGGCCGCTGGCCATTGCTGATGGTCGCGTTGATGCTTTTTTTGGCGCTCACCTATCGCTTCGGCCCCAGCCGCGCGAGAGCCAAATGGCGCTTGTTCAGTTGGGGCAGCGTGTTTGCCGCCATCACCTGGATCGTCGCCTCGGCCGGCTTCTCCTGGTACGTCGCCAATTTCGGCAGCTACAACAAAACCTATGGCTCGCTCGGCGCCGCCGTCGGTTTCATGACGTGGATCTGGATATCCACCATCATCGTCCTGATCGGCGCGGAGCTGAACGCGGAGCTGGAAAACCAGGCGTAGAAGAAAGATGTTCTTTTTTGAAAAAAAGAACCAAAAAACTTTTGTCCCTTCAGGTACGAGCCATGCCCACCGTGTCGGATCATCTGTAAGGACGCAGGCGTAAAAGTTTTTTGGTTCTTTNNTTTTTTTCAAAAAAGAACGCCTTCCTTATCCCTCCTCGCCCCTGCTTCCTGTCCCCGCGGATGCGCCCTATAACCCGTGTCAGATTTCCCGCGGAGTGACACGGCATGGCCGATATTTACGAATTTTCGGCCCGCACGCTCGATGGCACCGAAACAAAGCTGGAGGCCTTCCGCGGCAAAGTGCTGCTGATCGTCAACACCGCCAGCGCCTGCGGATTCACGCCGCAATATGCCGGGCTGGAAGCGCTTTATCTCAAGCACAAGGATGCAGGCCTGACGGTGCTGGGCTTTCCCTGCAACCAGTTCGGCGGCCAGGAGCCTGGCAACGCCGACGAAATCGCCAGCTTCTGCTCGCTGACCTACGACGTCACCTTTCCGCTGTTCGCCAAGATCGACGTCAACGGCGATCGTGCGCACCCGCTTTATCGCTACCTGACGTCGGCTGCACCCGGTCTGCTCGGCTCGTCGATCAAATGGAATTTCACCAAATTCCTGGTCGATCGCTCGGGCAAGGTTGTTGCCCGGTACGCACCGACCACCAAGCCGGACGGAATCAAAAAAGAAATCGAGGCTTTGCTATGAACGAAAAAATTGAAACCCTGAGCGACCTGCTTCCCGACCGTCTTTCCAGCGATCCGAAAAGCCCGCATTACAACGCCGATATTTTGTCGCGCGATGTCGGCATTCGCTTCAAAGGCGTCGAGAAGACCAATGTCGAGGAATACTGCGTCAGCGAAGGCTGGGTACGGCTCACGGTGGGTACGACCGTGGATCGCGCCGGCAAGCCAATGACAGTCAAACTTCAAGGCGAGGTGGAGCCCTACTTCCGCGACCCAGAGGCGTGATGGCGCCGCTGGCGCATAGAGCCGGCGCCGTTTATATCGCCGCATCCCATGCTTGATGACAGACGCAATAGGGCCCGATTTCGCGCGTGGCGGCGAGGCTTTAGGGAGGCTGACCTCATCCTCGGTCCATTCGCGGACAGGCATGTCGCGTCAATGACGGCTTTGGAACTGGAACAGTTCGAACAGCTTCTCGATCAGCCGGACCATGATCTGCAGGCTTGGATTCTTGAGGCTCAGCCGGCCCCCCCCGCCTTTGACAACGACATGCTGGGACGCCTGCGCGCGTTCTTGGGTTGTGTTCCTGGCCTGATCGTCTCCGGCGACTGAAAGAGGAGACGGGGCGCCTGGCGCAGTTAACGGACGCAAAGCGTATCGTCACCGACCCCGGCGACCTCCTTCTTGCGGGCGCGCCGGAGGGATTCGACGCGCTGGTGATGAGTGATATCGCCCGGGCTCGTAGCGGCCTGACGGTGTTCGTGGCCAGGGACCCTTCAAGGGCTTCGGCGTTCAGTGACGCCTTGGCGTTCTTCGCGCCTGAAATGGAAGTCCTGTCCTTTCCAGCGTGGGATTGCCTTCCTTACGACCGCGTCGGTCCCTCAGCGAGCGTCGCCGCGCGCCGCATGGGAGCGCTTACGCGCCTTGTGCGCGGCTTGGGCGATAAGGCGCCCATTATGCTCGTCACCACCGCCCCGGCGCTGATGCAGCGCGTTCCGCCACGGGCCTCTGTCGAACAGGCGGGATATGCCGCAACCGTCGGCAACAGTGTGGAAATTGGCGCGCTTGAGCGATACTTCGCGATCAACGGCTATCAACGCGCTTCAACGGTGTCGGAGCGGGGTGAATTCGCGGTCCGAGGCGGCGTGATTGACGTCTTCCCACCGACGGCCGATGAGCCCGTTCGGTTGGATTTATTCGGTGATACCCTGGAGTCTATTCGAGGTTTCGATCGCGAAACGCAGCGGTCCACACGTCAACTCAAGGCGGTGGATCTTAGGCCAGTCAGCGAAGCGCTCCTGGACGCCGAGGCCATCGCCCGTTTTCGCACCGGCTATCTCGCCGCTTTCGGCGCGCCAGGCGACGATCCTCTTTATGCCACGGTGAGCGAAGGCGGCCGGCGGGCGGGGATGGAGCACTGGCTCCCTCTCTTCTATGAGCGGCTTGAGACCCTCTTCGACTACTTGCCTGCCTCCGCCCTGGTGGGTGTGGATCATCTGGGCGCTGAGGCGCGGGATGAACGCCTCGCCGTGATCGCGGACGCCTATGAGGCGCGCAATCTAACCGAGCGGAAAACCCACTATCGCGCCCTCGCGCCAGAGCGGCTCTATATTTCGGCCGAGGAATGGGCCTTCCGCATGGGAGAGCGGCCAAGCCGTCATTTCACATCCTTTCAACGAGATGCGGCCGACAAGACGCTCGACATGGGGGCCAAACTCGGCCGCAGCTTCACCGCCGAGCGGGCGCAGGACAGCGTCAATCTCTTTGAGGCCGCCGCCGACCACGCCCGTCAACTTAGCGCCTCGGGCAAGCGCGTTCTTTTTGCGTCCTGGTCGGAGGGCTCCTCCGAGCGGTTGGGCGTGATGATGGCTGACCACGGGCTCACGGGCATTTCGCCTGCGCCCTACTGGCAGGCGGCGAAGGCGGCGGACCCCAAGAGGCCCCAGCGCGTGGTGCTGCCGCTGGAGGCGGGCTTCGAGACGGACTCCCTGGCGGTGATCTCCGAGACCGACATACTGGGCGATCGTCTGGCGCGGCCCAGACGTCGGCGTCGGGCATCGAACTTCCTGGCCGAGGCCACCGCCCTGACCCCCGGAGATCTTGTGGTCCACATCGATCACGGCATCGGACGCTACGAAGGGCTCAGGACGCTGGACGTCATGGAAGCCCCGCACGATTGCCTCGAACTCCATTACGCCGCGGAGTCCAAACTTTATCTGCCAGTGGAGAATATCGATCTGCTGACGCGGTATGGCTCGGAAAGCGAGGGCGTTCAGCTCGATCGACTGGGCGGCGCGGCGTGGCAAGCCCGGCGATCCAAGGCGCAGGAGCGCCTTCGGGAGATGGCGGAAGGGCTGATCGCCATCGCGGCGGCCCGCGCGACGCATCAGGTTGAGGAGGTTGATCCTCCCCAGGGGCTTTTCGACGAGTTCTGCGCTCGCTTCCCCTATGAGGAGACGGACGACCAATTGAACGCGATCGCGG
>PKZM01000220.1 GCA_003133065.1 Acetobacteraceae bacterium | reverse complement strand
ACCGCCTGCAGCCGCGGCTCGCCGAACCACCACACGGCGATGGGCGCGCCGGTGACCAGGATGAGGGCGGTCAGAGCGGCGCGGCCCAATTGAAGGGTGAAGGCGGTGTCGAACAGCTCCCGCGGATCACCGCGGCGGCGCACCAGCGCATCGCTGAGGCCAAGCTGGGAGAGTTCGTCCACGCCGGCGCTGAAAGTGGTGGCCATGGCGATGAGGCCGAAATCGGCTGGCACCAGGATATGCGCCATGATCAGCGTGCTGACGACGCCGAGGGCGCGGGTGACCATGCGCCAGGCGATCAGCCAGCCGGCGCCGGCGATGGTTCTGCCCGTCAGCGACTCGTTTGCCACGCGTTCTCCCGGGAGCCGGCCCAAAAAAACGCGGATGTGCCGGCCGCGTGAGCGTGTAAGCACGTGCCTGCGACGACTTAAAGGGAGGTTACGTGCCGGCTGATGAGGATGCGCGGGGCACGGCACTGGTGCTGACGCCGACCCTGCCACCCACGACGGGCCGGGATATGCAGGGGGTGAACCGGCGCCTGTCGATTTTTCTGGCTGCATTAGGGAGCGGGGGCCGGCCGATCAGGCTGCTGCGGATGGTACCGGCGGAGATGGTGGCGGCGTGGGCGGATGCGCCGGGGCGGCTGAACGAGATCGAATCGGCGTTCTGGGGGCGGCGGGTGGAGGTTATCCTGGCACCCCGACGCAGCCGCGCCGAGACGCTGTATGCGCATTACGTACAGGGCATTCCGACGATCGCACGCCAGCCAAATTTTTTCCCCTTCGGGGGGGCGGCGGTAGAGGCGGAGATCCAGCGCCAGCTTGCTGCACCGACGGATGTGCTGTTCGTGCATCGCCTGCCGGCGATGTGCGCGCTGCTGGGAAGTGGCGGGCGTCACCCGCGCATGTTTTTCGATCTGGACGATGTGGAGCACCGGATGCGCCTGCGGCATGTGGCGCAAAAACCGGTCTGGCCGGGCAAACTCGCCTACGCGCTGCATATTCCCGCCTTGATGCGCGCCGAGTTTCAAGGTGCGGCGCGGGCACAGGCCACCTTCGTGTGCTCGGAGCGCGATCGGGCGCATCTGGCGGGGCTGGGCATGAAGCGTGTGGTGGTGGTGCCGAACGCGGTGGCGGCGCCGGACAGTGCGATGGTGGTGCCGCGCGACAAGACGATCCTGTTTCTGGGGCTGATGAGCTACCGGCCCAATGCGGAGGCGGTGGAGCGGCTGGTGCGGCGGATCATGCCGCTGGTTTGGGCGCAGGTGCCCGCGGCACGGCTGCTGGTGGCGGGGCTGGGCTCGGAGTCCTTGTCCGCTGCGGCAGGGGGGGAGGACCGGATTTCGTATCTGGGGTTCGTGGCCGATCTGGCGGATCTGTATGCGCGAAGCCGCGTCGTATGCTGCCCGCTGGTGAATGGCGGGGGCACGCGCGTGAAGCTGATCGAGGCGGCGGCGCATGGCAAGGCGATTGTTGCCACGCGCTGCGGGGCGGAGGGGCTGGTGTTCGCAGATGGGGCGCAGATCCTGCTGCGCGATGACGATGCCGGGCTGGCGCAGGCGTGCGTGGAGCTGTTGCGGGACGAAGCCTTGTGTGAGCGGCTGGGCGGGGCGGCGCGGGGCGTGATGCAGGCGAATTACGCGATGGATGGGGTTGTGCAGGGGGTTCGAAAGGCGATCGAGGGGCTGGCGAGGTGAGACGGCCAATCCGCTTTTCGGCTTGCGTGTGGCGCCGGGAGTGGACGTGCCGTCTCAAATTCCCTCCCTCGTCAGAGGTAGCTCGGATATGAGGCTCACATGTCGCCGCTTATGCGGGACCCTGCACCCTCACTGCGGCAGCAACCCGTAGACCTGCACGAGAAGATAGCCGGGAACGTAGACTCTGCCATTCGCCTCCAGAGGTGTCAGAAACGGATTGCCCTGCGACGCGTTCGACCACGTTCCGACCTGCGCACTGAAGATAGGTGTGCCAAGAACGCTGGCATCGTAGGCCTCCACCGAAAACGGTTCCTGCGCGCGGTTGATCAGCCAGACGATACCGTTGCTGGACCCATTGGAGGAGACGATCGGCAGTGATCCGCCATAGCCGCCCCAGGAATTGCCCGTCATGGCCTTGGTGAGAGAAGGCGTTGACCCGGTGTTGACCGACCAGGCCTTCAGAACATCGCTGTCGCCCTGCGTGAACACGGTCGGGCCATTCGGCCCTTCGTAGTAGGCGGGGCCACCCCACAGACCACCGCCGGCATTCTGCGACTGCAAGGCGCCGGAATCGTTGGGCTTGATTCCGCCGAGACGGTTCTGGTTCAGCAAATAGAGCGTGCCCGACTTGCCCATCTGCACAGCCATCGGCGGTGCTTTCTGCCCGATAACCCTCGGCAATAGCATCACGCCGCCGGACCCGAGATCCACGTCGTTATTGGAGAGGAAATTGAAGTTGCGCGCCGTGAACGAACTGAGGACCGTGGACATGTTCGGGTTCAGCTTTAGAACGCTTTCACCCCAGTCCATCTTGTCTCTGGTGTAGTCGCCATTGCCGGTGGCGACGAATATATTGCCGGCGGAATCGATGGCAGGTGCGAACCCGGTCATCCAGATGCTCGCAAGCTCGCTGCCGCCATGCGTTTGCACCGTATGGAAACTCTCCAGGGCTGCGAGTTTGGCGGGATCGTAGCTCAGGAGCCAACCGGTGATCATCCAACCGGCATTATCGCAATGTGAGCCGACGCTGATGTAGATCTTGTTGTTGGCAAAGGCGAGACCAGGCCGGTTCCATTGGTTCTGCGGATCGAAAGCGACGGTAGAGCCATCGTTCAGCGTGGCTGAGGGAGAGATCACGACCGGGGGCACAATGTCGTGCCCTGTGGCCAGGTTCAGCCGATGCAGCTTTGATACAAATACGCCTGGCGAGGGCTCGGTGGCGGCCACCAGATAGATCGAGCCGGCGTTCTCGGCGGTGCGCACGATCACTGGCGTGCCCGAAATCCCGTATTCAGGCTGCACGTCGAAACAGCCAACATCAGTGGAACTCTGCGAGGTGCCAAGGCTGACCTGCCACACTACCTGATAGGTTTGCGCATCGAACGCATACACGCTGTCATGACCGGTGGCGACAATCAGCAGATCCCGAACCACATGGCCCGGCAGCTTGAAATTCGAAATCAGAAGTGGCTCGGCCAGAACATTGCCGTCCACTTGCAGAGTTGCCAGCAGGCCGAATTGCGTCTGATCGGCGACATTGGCTGGTGTGAGATCGGTCTCCCTGCGGTTCCAGCCGGTGCGGTCAAGATCGTAATGATAGGTCGCGACGTCGATCTTCCTGCCACCATAGGCGCGATCGAGACGGGTCGCCGCGTCCCCGGCATAATGCGGGGGCGGCAATGTGCTGGGTGCGGGCTTGCGGCTGGCGTGATGCATGCGCGTCGCTGGGCCTGGCCCGGCCGGCGCCGCCGCACACAGCAGCAGCGCCGCCGCAGCGGAAAGCCAAATTGATGTGAAGCGTGCATGCGCAGGCATTCGGATACTTTCCCCATTATTCCGGACCAGGACAATTTAGCATATCGAGATGAACGGAAGAAGAAGCAAGAGCGGGAGTGCCGGTTAAGAGCGCCTTTCAAAACCT
>PKZM01000074.1 GCA_003133065.1 Acetobacteraceae bacterium | reverse complement strand
CACCGGCAAGCTGGAGGAAGTTGTCGTCACCTCGCAAAAACGCGTCCAACGCCTACAGAACGTGCCCATCTCGGTCGCGGTGCTCGGCGGCAAGGATCTGAAAGCCCAGAACATCATCAACATCGATGATCTGGGCACCAAGATCCCCAACGTGGAAATGGTGCTGCCGTTCGGCCCTGAAGAGCCGCAATTCTCCATCCGCGGCGTCACGGAAACCGATTTTCAGCCCAGCCAGTCCAGCCCGATTGCCCTCTATGTCGATAACGATTACAAGAGTGTCGGCGCGCTCACGGCCATGGCGCTGTTCGATGTGGACCAAATCGAAATAGAGCGCGGCCCGCAGGGCACGCTGCAAGGCCGCAACGCCACCGGTGGATCGGTGAACATCGCCTCGGTGAAGCCCAACACCGATGTTTACAGCGGCTATCTCACCGCCGGCGTGGGCAATTACGGCCGCTACGAAACCAACGGCGCGGTGAACATCCCCGTCATTAAGGACATTCTGGCCATCCGCGCCGCCTTCACCTACACCTCGGTGGCCGGCTACATCCACAACGCCGAACCCGACGCGCCCTATGGCGGCAACCTGGCCGGGGTTAACGATTTCGGTGGCCGCTTCAGCATGCTCTACACGCCGAACGCGGATTTCAATGCCATCCTGCGGGTGAACTATTTTACGTCCGACCCTGTCAACTACGGCGTTTATCCGAAGGACATCCCGCCCGCCGGGATCGGCATTCCCGCGGGATCCCTCGCCTATCTGGGGCTGCCCAACGACATCTACGGCCCTTCCGGCTATACGCGCGCGGGCTTGGGCTTTTTCGACAGTTCATCGGAAGACGTGCACGACAGGCTGATGACGAACCACAGCGTGAACCTGCAATGGGATTATCATATCACCGACTGGCTGAAATTCACCTCCATGACCGGCTACGATCAAGGCGAGTGGAACACCCGCGAGGATGATGACGGCACGTTGGTGAATGTGGACGAAGCGGAATATTTCTCCAAAGTCCACTCCATCCAGCAGGAAGCGCGCTTCACCTCCAGCTTCGATGGCCCCTACAACTTTATCTTCGGCGGCCTCTACGACAGCGAGTCCCTGTTCCAGCGCGTGGATACGCTGTGGACCGGCTACCAGCCGGCGATCGTGACCGATCCCTCGACCGGCACCACCTACAATATCTGCTTCTACACCGCCTTCCAAACCTGCGATCTGCGCACACAATTCAACCAGACCCGCACCGACCACGCGGTGTATTTCCACAACAGCTACAACATCACCCCGGCCTTGCAGATCGAAGCCGGCGCGCGCTACACCGACGATAACGTGAGTGTGCAGCACTATAACGGCGGCCTTTCCTATATCGATCCCGCCACCGGCCAGCTTGTGCCCGAGATCTACTTTCTTCCCGGATCGCTGCCCTACCCCAACCCTGCCCTGCCGCTTGGCGGCGGATCGCTCAGCCCCGGCAACGGCGCGCCCACGCAAATCCAGACCGACCATAAATGGAGCGGCAAGGTTGACGTGAACTACAAGCTTACGCCCGACAACATGGTCTATGCCTCCTGGAGCCAGGGCTTCCGCGGCAGCGCCTATAACGGTGCGGCAACCTTCGGCACCAAGGCGATCAACGCGGTGGCACCGGAAACGCTGATCGATTACGAAGTGGGGTCCAAGAACCAGTTTCTGGATCACCGCTTGCAGGTGAACGCCAGCGCCTTCTACTACATCTACTACAACCAGCAATTCGCCACGCTGAACGAGAACACGGGGCTTTCGGAAGAATATAATCTGCCGAAGATCAACTCCGAAGGCTTCGAGCTGGATATGCAGGCGCGCCCTGTACCTGATGTGCTGCTGCGCTTCGGGGGCGGCTACACGTATGCCGTCTACCGTGAAGGCATTGTTGGCGGCGTGAGCGTGGCTGGCAACACCGTGGAAGAAACGCCGAAATGGTCGTTCACGACGTCGGCGGACTGGAAGGCGCTTGAAACCGAGCAGGGCCGGCTGAACGTGCATGTCGACGGCAATGGCGTGACGAAGCAATACTATGATGCTTTCGACAGTATCCCCGGCGAGCAGAAATTCTACACCGTGTGGAATTTTCGCCTGACGGCGGAGAACAAGTCTGGGAACACAGCCGTCTCGTTCTGGATGCAGAACGTGTTCAACCGCGAATATTTTACGTCGATCTTCAATACGGACTCCACGCTGGGGTTCTCGTTTGCGCAGCGCGGTTTGCCGCGGACGTTCGGGGGGCAGGTGACGTATAAGTTCTAAGAAAGGTCTTCTTTTTTGAAAAAAAGAAGCAAAAAACTTTTACTTATGGTGCGCGTCTCTCCCCGCCACGTCCGCCAATAGACAACAGTTTTTTGCTTCTTTTTTTCAAAAAAGAAGTCCTTCCTTACTTTTCTCCCCGCCCCCGCCGCAGCAACGCCAAGTATATCTCTTCGTCCCCGCACAACCCCGCCATACGCCCCAACTGATCCACCAATACGATCGGGTGCATCGTCTGCCGCTTCAGCGCGATCGCCGCGCGCAAATTCATCTCCACTGGCCCTAGCACGACATCCTCACGCGCAACCGCCGCGGTGCCGTTTGGCGCGGAGCAGGTGGCGACCTGCCCATCCTCCAGCAGCACACGAACGGGGCGGCCATCCGCATCCAGTTCCAGCCGAACGCGGCCCGCGCCATCCAGCAGCACCGCACTGCCATCGCGCGGCAGGGTGGCGAAAGGCCGCATCACCGCGCCGCCGCGCAGCACGTTGAGCGGGTTCATGTGCTTGACGAATTCCGCCACATAGGCATCGGCCGGCCGAAGCAGAATATCCTCCGGTGTGCCGAACTGCACCACCCGGCCGCCTTCCATGATGGCGATCCGGTTGCCCAGCTTCATCGCCTCATCCAGATCGTGGCTGACGAAAACTATGGTTTTGCGCAGGCGCGCCTGCAGGTCCAGCAGCTCGTCCTGCAATTTATCGCGGATCAGGGGATCGAGCGCGGAGAACGGCTCGTCCATCAGCAGGATATCAGCGTCTGTCGCGAACGCGCGCGCCAGACCCACACGTTGCTGCATGCCGCCCGAGAGCTGATGCGCGTGCTTTTCGGCCCACGCGGAAAGCCCCACCATTGCGAGTTTCTCATCCACGATGCGCCGGCGCTCCGCGCGGGCGGTGCCGCGGAGTTCCAGCCCGAATTCCACATTCTCCCGCACCGTGCGCCACGGCAGCAAGGCGAATTGCTGGAACACGGTGGCCACCGTGCGCATGCGCAATTCCCGCAGCATCGAAGGCGTGCAGGTGGAAACATCCACGCGCCCGCCGGCGTGTTCCACCAGCACAGCGCCGCGCGCCACCTGGTTCAACCGGTTGATCGCGCGCAGAACCGTGGATTTGCCCGATCCCGAGAGGCCCATGAGCACGCAAATCTCGCCGCGCTCCACAGTGAGGTTTACCCCCGCGGCGCCGAGAACGCAGCCCGTTTTGGCCAGTATCTCATCACGCGTGGCGCCGGCATCGATCATCGCGATCGCGGCATCGCGCTTGCGGCCGAATACGATATCCACATTGCTGAATTCAACTGCCGGCATCAGCGACGCTCCGGCCGCTTGCAGACGCGATCAAGAATGATCGCCAGCACCACGATCGCCAATCCAGCTTCGAACCCCATGGACACATTCACCGTGTTCAACGCGCGGATAACNNAGCATGATGCATTGCGTGATCCCTGCCATGATCGTGGGCAGCGCATAGGGCAGTTCCACCTTCCACAGTAATTGCGCCTTGGTGGCGCCGAAGGCTTCGCCCGCTTCGCGCAACGCCACGGGCACGGAGGTGACGCCCAGATGCGTCAGCCGGATCGGCGCCGGGATCGAAAAAATCACGGTGGAAATCAGCCCCGGCACCGCACCCAGGCCGAACAGCACGAGGGTTGGGATCAGGTAGACGAAGGTTGGTATCGTCTGCATCAGATCCAGCACCGGGCGCATCACCTGATACATCACCGGGCGGTGCGCCGCCGCTATGCCCAGCGGCACGCCGATGACGATGCAGAAGAACGTGGCCGAAAATACCAAAGACAATGTCTGGATCAGCGCCTGCCAATAGCCGAGGTTGACCACCAGCAGCAGNNAGCCCATCGATCATCCCGCCCAGGACCAAGGAGACGAAATCGAAAAAACCCTGGCCGTAGGTGGTTGCGAAATCGACCCCGCTGCTCAGCCATTTTCCGATGGGGATCTTGTGGTGGGTGAGCCAGGTGTCCATTGGGTTCCTAAGAAGAAAGATGTTCTTTTTTGAAAAAAAGAACCAAAAAACTTTTATCTATTCAGGTACTCGGGGCGGCAATGTGTCGGCTCGTTGTGAAGGCGTGAGAGTAAAAGTTTTTTGGTTCTTTTTTTCAAAAAAGAACATCCTTCCTTCCTTACGTGCTCCCCAAACTCGCCTTCACCGCCTCCACCCCCGGCTTTCCATCTACCGTCGTCACCCCCGCCAGCCACGCCGACCACATAGCTGGATTGGCCTTCAGCCAGGCTTCCGCTGCCTGCTGCGGCTCCTGCCCCTCATTGAGGATGGCGTTCATCACGCCATCCTCCAGTTTCAGCGTGAAGTGCAACTGCTTGAGGAAGCGGCCGACATTGGGGCAAGCGTTCAGGTAACCGCCCCGCACGGTGGTATACACGGTGGCACCGCCATCATCCGGGCCGAAACTGTTCGTGGGATCATCCAGATATTTGATGGCGTATTTCACGTTCATCGGATGCGGCTCCCATCCCAGGAACACGATCATCTTGTGGCGCCGGATCGCGCGGTCCAGTTGGGCCAGCATGCCCTGTTCACTCGATTCCACCAGATCGAATTCGCCCAGGCCGAATTTATTGTCCTTGATCAGGTTGAGGATAACACGGTTGCCGTCGTTGCCCGGCTCAATGCCATAGATCTTGCCGTAGAGCTGATCCTGGAATTTCGCGATATCGGCAAAACTGTGCAGCCCCGCATCGTAAGTGGCTTGCGGCACGGCCAGGGTGTAGCGCGCGCCGACCAGGTTGGCATCCACCACATCGATGGCGCCGGAGGCGACATAGGGCGCGCGATCGGCTGCCGCCATCGGCATCCAGTTGCCGAGAAACACGTCGATATCCTTGTTCTTCATGGATACGAACGTGACGGGCATGGAAAGCTGCTGAGTCTTCGGCTCATAGCCCAGGCCTTGGAGGATGCGCGAGGCGATTGCCGTTGTGGCGGTGATATCGGTCCATCCGATATCGGCCAGGCGCACCTGCTGGCATGCCGGCGGATCGGCTGCCTGCGCCGGTGCCAGCGCCATCATCCATGCGGACAGTGCCGCCACCATGACAGACAAAAGACGCATCAGCGGGCCTTTCGGGATGGGAACTCTCGGTGCTAATCAATAGCCCGCCGCACGGCCATGTCACGCGGTTTTTCTCTATCCCGCTCTTATCCCCTTGCCGCCTTTGCGTTCACGGAGAGTAGCATGCCGGCCACCGGCGAGAGTTTTGATTACATCATTGTCGGCGCCGGTTCCGCCGGCTGCGTTCTCGCCGATCGCCTCACGGAGGATGGCACAAGCACGGTTCTTGTGCTGGAGCGTGGCGGTTCGGATTCCTCCGTGTTCATCCAGATGCCCAGCGCGCTTTCCATTCCCATGAACATGAAGCGCTACAACTGGGGCTATGAGAGTGAACCGGAACCGAACCTGAACAACCGCCGGATCAACTGCCCCCGGGGGAAGGTTCTGGGCGGATCCTCCTCCATCAACGGCCTGGTGTATATCCGCGGGCACGCGCTGGATTTCGAAAACTGGGAGGTGCTGGGAGCGGCGGGCTGGGGGTATCGCCACGTGCTGCCGTATTTCCGGCGTGCGGAAACGCGCGCCGACGGTGGGGACGCGTATCGTGGCAGCGAGGGGCCGTTGCATACCAGTTATGGCAAACTGCGAAATCCACTCTATGGCGCCTTCATCGATGCCGCCGCGCAGGCTGGCTATCCGCGCACCGATGATGTGAACGGACACCAGCAGGAAGGTTTTGGCCGGATGGACATGACGGTGCAGGGCGGGCGCCGTTGCAGCGCCGCCCGCGCCTACCTCAAACCCGCCATGGCCCGCAAGACTCTCGCCGTGCGCACGGATGTGGCGGTTTCGCGCGTTGTGTTTCAAGGCCGCCGCGCCGCGGGCGTGGAATATACGCGCGGCGGCGCGGCGCATAGTGTGGCGGCGCGGCGGGAGGTGATCCTGTGCGGCGGATCGATCAACACGCCGCAGATCCTGAAACTTTCCGGCGTGGGCCCGGCGGAGGAGCTGCGCCAGCATGGCCTAGACGTGGTTCATGATCTGCCGGGCGTGGGCGAAAATCTGCAGGATCATCTGGAATTCTATTTCCAGCAGGGCTGCACGCAGCCGATCACGCTGTATTCGGCGCAGAGCCTTCTTGCCAAGGGGATGATCGGCCTGCGCTGGCTGCTGCGCCATGATGGGCTGGGCGCCACCAACCACTTCGAATCCTGCGGCTTCATCCGCAGCCGTGCCGGCGAACAATACCCGGATATCCAGTATCATTTCCTGCCGCTTGCCGTTTCCTATGACGGCAACACGCTGGCTACCGAACACGGCATCCAGGCTCATGTCGGGCCGATGCGGTCCAAGAGCCGTGGGCATGTGCGCCTGGCTTCCGCCGATCCGCTGGCGGCGCCCAAAATCCTGTTCAATTACATGTCTCACGCGGATGATTGGCGGGACATGCGCGCCTGCGTGCGGCTGACGCGCGAGATTTTCGCGCAGCCTGCTTTTGCCCCGTATCGCGGCCGGGAAATCCAGCCGGGGGCCGGGGTGGAGAGCGATGAGGCGATTGACGAATTTATCCGCGAGAAAGTGGAGAGCGCTTACCACCCCTGCGGCACCTGCAAGATGGGCGATCCGGCCGATCCCGCGAGCGTTGTGGCGCCGGATACGCGGGTGATCGGGATTGACGGTTTGCGGGTAGTGGATGCTTCGATCATGCCGGCGATTACGAACGGGAATCTGAACGCGCCGACGATTATGCTGGCAGAGAGGGCTGCTGATATGATCCGGGGGCTGCCGTTGTTGCCGGCGTCCAACGCGCCATATTATATCAACCCGGGGTGGGAAGTGTCGCAACGCTGAAAAAATGCGCGCGCGAGGGCAGAAAGAATGAACCACGAAGGCGCCAAGGCACGAAGAAGGCACAAAGGGAGCTGTAATCCCAACTGGCGGTGCGCTTGAGTCTCTCTGCA
>PKZM01000013.1 GCA_003133065.1 Acetobacteraceae bacterium | reverse complement strand
GTGGTTCGTGGCGATCGGGGTGGCAACCGAAGGGCGGTTTTTCAGCGATGCGGTGGGCGGCGATCTGGGCAGCAAACTGGCGGGCGGATCGGAGACGCATGGGGGTTTTCCGGGGCTGCATGTGCTGCTGTTGCCGCTGCTGGCGTTCCCCGCGAGCCTGGCGGTGGCAGCTTGCCTGCCGGCGGCGTGGCGCGCGCGGCGGGAACCGGCGATCCGCTTTCTCATCGCCTGGGCGGCGCCTTCCTGGCTGGTCTTCGAGGCGGTGCCGACAAAGCTGCCGCATTACACGCTGCCGCTCTATCCCGCGCTGTTCCTGGCCGCGTCCTGGTTCGTGGCGCGGGGCTGGCAGCCTGCCGGGCGCTGGGCGCTGGGCCTGGGGCGCGCGGGCCTGGCCGTGGCGGCGGCGGTGATCGGCGTGGCGGCGCTCGCCTTGCCGCTGGCCATGCATGCGGTGTGGTGGCTGGGTCTGCCGGCGGCGTTGATGGCCGCCTGCGTCGCGGTATGCGCCTGGCGGAAGCGGGTGGCCTGGGCGGTGGTGGCGTGTGTGCCGCTCTATGCCGCGCTGCTGCAAGGGGAGTTGCCCGCGATCCCGGCGCTGTGGATCGCGCCGCGCGTGCAAGCCGCTTTGCGGGCCGACTGGCCCGGCTGGAACCCGCGGGGGCGCGGCCTGGCCGTGGTGGGCTATGCCGAGCCGAGCCTGATGTTTCTGGCCGGAACGGATCTGCTGCTGCTGCCCGATGGGCCATCGGGTGCGGCAGCGTTGGCGCAGGGCCGGGCGGATGTGGTGCTGGTGACCGACCGGGCTCTGGCGGCGTTCGAGGCGGCGTCCCTGAAGCTGGGGCTGGCGCCGCGCAATGTGGCGCAGGTGTCCGGGTTCAACGTGTCGCGCGGGCGGTGGGTGGTGCTGAATGTGATGGTCGGTCGTCTGTAAAAGACCCAAAGGACTTTCGCCACGCGGCGTGTGCTGCCGGCGGGCTGCACACCAATAGTCAAAAGTCTTTTGCTTCTTTTCTTCAGAAAAGAAGACTCTTCTTTCTTGAAAGAAAGAAGCAAAGAACTTTTATTATTATTGCACTCGCTGCCGGCACCGCCGGGGCTCTTCCTCCCGCGCACCCATATCTCGCCCAAACACGCCGTTCCCATGCCGCAAAGGCCACCATGACCCCCCGCCCAAATCCCACCTCCCTGAAACTCCTCCTCCCCTACCTGCGCCCCTATCTCTGGCAGCTCGCCGCCGCCACCACCGCCCTGCTGCTCGCCTCCGGGCTGCTGCTCGGTATCGGCCAGGGCCTGCGTCACCTCATCGATGGCGGCTTCGCCAGCCACAATCCGCACGCCCTCAACATCGCCGCCCTGGCCATGTTCGCCGTCGTCGCCGCCCTCTCGCTCGCCACCGGCGCCCGCTTCGCGCTCATCTCCTGGCTCGGCGAACGCGTCGGCGCCGACCTGCGCCGCGCCCTGTTCAACCACGTCATCACCCTCTCGCCCGGCTACTTCGAAACCGCCCGCACCGGCGACATCCTCTCGCGCATGACAGCCGACGTCTCCGTGCTGCAAACCCTGGTCGGCTCCGCCATCTCCATGTGGCTGCGCAACCTGCTGATGGCGGTCGGCGCCCTCGCCCTGCTCGTCGCCACCAGCCCCAAGCTCGCGCTCATCGTCGTCCTCGTCGTCCCGCTCGTGCTCATCCCCGCCATCGTCTTCGGCCGCCGCGAAAAAGCCCTCTCCCGCATCGCGCAAGACCGTATCGGCGATCTGGGCGCCTACGCCGAGGAAACCATCGCCGCCCTGCCCACCGTGCAGGCCTTCACCCATGAACCCATCGACCGCGCGCTCTTCGCCGATCGCGTGGAACGCAGCGTGGCCGCCGCCACGCGCCGCATCCGCACCCGCGCCCTGCTCATCTGGGTCGTCATCCTGCTCGGCTTCGGCGCCATCACCTTCAGCCTTTGGGTCGGCGGCCGCGATGTCATCGCCGGCCGCATGAGTGCCGGCGACCTCGCCGCCTTCGTCTTCTACGCCGTCGTCCTCGCCGGCGCCGCCGGCACGCTCAGCGAGCTATGGGGCGAGATGCAGCGCGCCGCCGGTGCGGCCGACCGCCTGGCCGAGCTCCTCGCCATCCGCCCCGCCATCGCCGCCCCCGCCTACCCCCAATCCTTCCCCGACACGCCCCACCCGGGCGCCATCGCCTTCGAAAACGTCAGCTTCCGCTATCCCTCGCGCCCTGAAACGCCGGCGCTGGACGGCATCAGCTTTGCCGTCGCCCCCGGCGANNCTTCCGGCCACGTCCGGATCGACGGCGTGGATGTGCGCGACGCCAACCCCGCCGCGCTGCGCGCCCGCATCGCCGTCGTGCCCCAGGATCCCGTCATCTTCTCCGCCAACGCGTGGGAGAACATCCGCTATGGCCGGCCGGACGCAAACGACGCCGAGGTACGCGCCGCCGTGCAGGCGGCAGCCGCCGATTTCCTCTTCGCGCTGCCGGATGGCCTCAATACCTTCCTTGGCGAAAAAGGCGTCCGCCTCTCCGGCGGCCAGCGCCAGCGCGTCGCCATCGCCCGGGCCATCCTGCGCCGCGCCCCGATCCTGCTGCTCGATGAAGCCACCAGCGCGCTGGATGCCGAAAGCGAGCACGCCGTCCAGCACGCCCTCACCGTGCTCGGCCACGACCGCACCACCCTGGTCGTCGCCCATCGCCTTGCCACCATCCGCCGTGCGGACCGCATTTTCGTCATTGATGCCGGCCGCGTCATCGCCGCCGGCACGCACGAGGCCCTGCTGCGCGAGCCCGGCCTCTACGCCCGCCTCGCCGCCCTGCAATTTGATTCTGCCTGAAGATGTTCTTTTTTGAAAAAAAGAACCAAAAAACTTTTATCTGTTTGCGCACGCTGCCGGAGAGCCACGTACCCCATCGTCAAAAGTTTTTTGGTTCTTTTTTTCAAAAAAGAACAGTCTTCCTTTCTTGCTGTCACGACACGCCCGAAAACCCCGCCTAACGGCTGCGAAAGCCGGGGGTGTATACAAGCCGCAGTCAAGCTACACTGACAACAATGCCCGACACGACGCTCCCCACCACGCCCGACGAGGCTGCCTGCGGTCTATCCCAGGCCTTGGCGGAGTTGCGTGCGCACGGCGCCCAGCCCAGCCGCGAGGCAGCCCTCGCCGCCTTTCGCCGCACCCTCTCGCGCATCCAGCAGCATGTGCGTGACGAGTTCGAAACCTATCGCATGGCCGGCGTGGAAGCCGCCCAGCGCCTGGCCGCCCTCACCGATGGCGTGGTGCGCGTGCTCTTCGCCCACGCCGTGCTGGAAAATTGCGGCGCGGCGGGCCTGACCGACCGTGTGACGATCGCCGCCACCGGCGGCTACGGCCGCAGCATGCTGGCCCCGTTCAGCGACATCGATCTGCTCTTCCTCGCCCCTGAATCCCCCGCGCCGGCCACCCTGCGGGTGATCGAGTACATGCTCTATTTCATGTGGGATCTCGGCCTGAAGGTCGGCCACGCCACACGCTCCGTCGCCCAGTGCCTGGCCGATGCCGAGCATGATCTCACCATCCGCACCAGCCTTCTGGATGCCCGCCCGCTCACCGGCGATGCCGCCCTGTTCGATCTCTTCCTGGCCGAGTTCGCCCGCGCCCAGGCCCAAGCCGGCCCCGCCAGTTTCGTCGCCGGCAAGCAGGCCGAGCGCGCTGCCCGCCACCGCCGCTTCGGCGAAAGCGCCTTCCTGGTGGAGCCCAACATCAAGGAGGGCCGCGGCGGCCTGCGCGATCTGCAAACCCAGTACTGGATGGTGCGCGCCGCCTACGGCCAGGCCACCCCCAACGAGCTGGTCGGCGGCAGCCTCGGCCTGCTGGACCAGCAGGAGCTGCGCCGGCTCCGCCGCTCCTGGGATTTCCTCTGGACCGTGCGTTTCCACATGCACTACGTCAGCGGCCGCGCGGAGGACCGCCTCACCTTCGATCTGCAGCCGGTGGTGGGCGCCCGCATGGGCTATACCCGCCACGGCCAGCAGGATGGCGTGGAGCGCTTCATGCGCCACTACTTCCTCACCGCCCGCGATGTCACGCGCCTCACGTTGGTGCTGGAGCCCGTGGTGGTGCGCCACACCCTGGGCGAGCCCGCGGTGCAGATGGAAACCGACCGCGCGCTGCTCGATGCCGGCTTCATCCTCGCCGACGGCCAGATCATGCCCGCCCGCCCGGACGATTTCGCCGCCGACCCCATCGCCATGCTGCGCATGCTGAAACTGGCCCGCCAGCGGCGCCTGGCCTTGCACCCGCTCGCCGTCCGCGCCCTGATCCGCCATGAACGCCGCGCCGTGGAATTGCGGCAAAGCCCTGAAGCCGGCGAGATCTTTCTCGATCTGCTCTGCGGGCGCGATCCGGACGGCAAGCCCGATGGCGCGCATTGGCTGAGCATCCTCAACGAAAGCGGCATTCTGGGCCGGATCCTGCCGGACTGGGCGCGCGTCGTCGGCCAGATGCAGTTCGACAGCTACCACATCTTCACCGTCGACGAGCACACGATCGAGGCGGTGCGCATTCTCAACAGCCTGGAACGCGGAAAACTCGCCGATGTCGCCCCCGTCGCCAGCGGCCTGATCGAGGATCTGCAATCCCGCCGCGCCCTCTACATGGCCATGCTGCTGCACGATGTCGCCAAGGGCCGCGGCGGCGACCATTCGATCATGGGCGCCGAAATCGCAACCGCCGTCGGCCCGCAATTCGGCCTCTCCGCCGAGGAGACCGAAACCGTCTCCTGGCTGGTGCTGCATCACCTCCTGCTCAGCCAGACCGCCTTCAAGCGCGATATCGACGACCCCAAGACCATTTTCGACATTGCCGAAACCATTCAATCCCCCGAACGCCTCAAACTTCTCCTGGTCATGACGGTGGCCGACATGCGCGCCGTCTCCCCAAAAGTCTGGAACGGCTGGAAGGCCACGCTGCTGCGCGAACTCTACGCCCGCGTCGCCGAGGTGCTCGCCGGCGGGCTTTCCACCACCGAACGCGATGTGCGCGTCAAACGCGCGCGTGATGCCGCCGACGAGATGCTGGCGGCCGAGGGCTGGAGCGAGGCCGACCGCGCCTTCTTCCGCGGCCTTGGCTACCCCGGCTACTGGCTCAGCTTCGATCCCGAAACCCATGTGCGGCATGCGCGCATGGTGCGCGATTCAGAAGCCCGCGGTGCGCCGCTGACGGTGGTAACCGAACCCTCCCATGCCCGCGCGGTCACCGAAATCACCATCTACGCCACCGATCATCCCGGCCTGTTCAGCCGCATTGCGGGCGCGCTCGCCATGGCCGGCGCCTCCATCGTGGATGCCCGGATCCATACCATGACAAACGGGCGCGCGCTGGATACGTTCTGGGTGCAGGATGCCGCCGGCGGTGCCTTCGACCAGCCGCACCGCATCGCGCGCCTGGCCGTTCTGGTGGAACAGGCACTTTCCGGACATATCCGGCTCAGTCAGGAGATTCCCAAACTCGGCCAGGCCGCGCTGGGCCGCCGCATGCGCGCCATCCACGTGCCGCCCCGGGTGGTGGTGGACAACCGCGCCTCCAACACCCACACGGTGCTGGAGGTCAACGGCCGCGACCGCCCCGGCCTGCTGCACGACGTGACCGCCGCCATCAGCGAACAGGGTTTGCAGATCGCCTCCGCCCACGTCACCACCTACGGCGTGCGTGCCGTGGATGTTTTTTATGTGAAGGACGTATTTGGCCTGAAGATCGAGAACGACCGCAAACTCACCGGCCTGCGCCATGCGCTGCTGGCTGCGCTGACCCAATCGGGCGATACCGATGCTCCTGTTGTTCCGCCGCCGATGCGGCCCACGCGCCGTGTGGATGCGGCGTAGGAAGCAAGGAAGGAAGTGTTCTTTTTTGAAAAAAAGAACCAAAAAACTTTTATCCATGGCGTACGTCGCCGGCGACTCCGCGACAGCGCTCCAAAAGTTTTTTGCTTCTTTTTTTCAAAAAAGAAGTTCTTTCTTTCTTCGTTTACCCTCATCCGCTTCCTGAAAACAGCGATCTGGTGTCTGCTGGCCTTGCCACTGGCGCGGTCCGCAAGACTGGGCGCGGTCTCGCAGACGGATGTATATGTGTGGCAACGGCACTGGTCGCCGGCGCTGGCGCTGGCGGTCGGCGCCGACGCGGGGCTGTTTCAGAACTGGCATGTCCTGGCAGCAGAGATTTCGCCCGACAATCTGGCCTTCCGGACACAGGCGAACTGGGCCTATCTCAGCGCCGGCGGCCACGTGGTCGTGCCGGTCATCCGCATCGATGGACGCATCGATGCAACCCGTTCGCTTGCGCTCATTGCCGTGATACGCAGGGAAGTTGCTGCATTGCCGGAAGGGATGCGCGGCCGGTTGGAGATCGACCATGACAGCGCGACCGCGCGCCTGGCCGACTATGCCGGTTTTCTGCGGCTGCTGCGGCAGACGCTGCCTGTAGAAAAACTGTCAGTGACGGCCTTGCCGACATGGCTGCACGCAGCAAGTTTTTCAGCCGTCGCGGACGCAGCCGATCTGCTGATTCTGCAGGTGCATGCGATCGACGATCCACGCCTGGGGGTGTTCGACAAGATACGCGCCGCAACATGGGTCACATTGATGGCGCGGCGAACAACCCGGCCATTTCTGGTATCGCTGCCCGCCTATGGCGCACGCGTGGTCGTCGGTTCGGGTGGGCGGGTGGTCGCCGTTTCGGGCGAGATGCCGGCGTTGGATGGCCCCGGGGGGAGGGAGGTTGCCGCGTCTCCCCAGGACGTTGCCGATTTTATCGACGGCGTTCAGCGCGATCCTCCCGAGGCATTGCGTGGGTTCGTATGGTTCCGGCTTCCAACAGGCGACGATCGGCGGGCATGGAGTGACGCGACCCTGCGCGCGGTCGTCCGCCGCGAGGTTCTGCATCCGCGCGTCAAGATCGTCACGCGGCCGGGCAGGTTGCCCGGCCTCACTCTGCTGTTCGTGACGAATGATGGTGACATCGACGCGAACTTGCCGCAGAGCGTGCAACTGCCGGCTGGATGCGAGCGCGCGGACGGTGTGGGCGCGTATCGCCGGGATGGCGCGGTGCTGCTGCGCGATGCTTCCGGAGGGATCGGGCCGCACAGTGCCACGATCGCCGGATGGATGCGCTGTACAAAGGACGATGAAACGCATGCGCCGTAATTCCGTCCTTGCCGTGGGCCTTGGCCTGATGTCGATCGCCACCGCGGCGGAGGCATGTTTTTTTGGCGTCCCTTGGCAGCTTTTCGACCACCGGAGCGAGATCAGGCAGGCCACGCCGGTCAATAGTTTCGCCTGGGAGGCGGAACACCTCGTTCCGGTATCAGTTCATCAGGATGCGCCTGTGGACGCGAACGATAGTTACGACGTGCAGCGGGAGGCCGCTGAAAAGCGCGGCCTAGGCGCGGCACAGTTGGCGGCCCTTGCGGCAATGCGCGCGGCGCCCGATGCGCAGGCTGCATGGGCTGCCGGGGGTGAACTGCCTGACGCCATCAGGCTCTATACGGCCGGCGGGGTGGCCTTCGCGCATGGTGATTCAGGTTCTGCTTCCAAATATTTTGCCGCAGTGCTTGGCTTGCCGCCGGGCAAGGCGGCCAGCAGGTCCGTATGGGCGGCCTATATGCTGGGGCGCATGTCGGCGAAAGCCGGCGACGCGCGCGCGGCCGGGATGTATTTCGGCAAGACCCGCGAGCTGGCGGCACAGGGTGCAGCTGACCCGCTTCGGCTGGCAACCGCCAGCCTGGGCGACGAGGCGCGGCTGCGCCTGGACGCGGCGGACACGCCGGGTGCCGTCGCGCTCTACGCCGAACAGGCAGCCGCCCGTTCCAGCGAAGCGGTACAGTCGTTGCGGATGGTCGCTGAAGGGATCATGGCCAATCCGGATCGATTGGAAGCGGCGGTTCGCGATCGGCTGACCCAGCGCCTGCTCGTGGTGCATGCGCTCGCGCTGACCGGCGATTACCTGCACGCCCTGCACACGGGCGGCACGGAATACGAAATCGGTTACGACGGATTTTTTCCGCCGGACGACACGACCAGGGATTCGCGCACGGCGTCTCTGCAGAAGCTGTTCGATGCCATCCGCGCGTCGGGAGTGGCCGTCGCCGGAACGGACCGGCTGGCGGCGCTTGCCTATGAACTGGCGGATTTTGCGTCGGCAAAAGCCCTGGCAGAGTCTTCGAATACGCCGTTGGCGCTCTGGATACAGGCCAAAGTGGCGCTCGAGAACGACGACGAACAGGAAGGTGCCAAACTGATGGCGCAGGCGCTGCGTACCACGGCGGAGGGGCAGGCGGCGGGTTCGCTGGAGCCATCCAGCGTCGGGTTGCTGCATGGCGAGGCCAGCGTGTGGGATCTCGGCCGCGGCGATTTCAGTCAGGCCATGTCGGTGCTGTGGCCGGTGGCAAAGACCTACTGGGGCGATGTTGCCTACCTGGCGGAGCGGGTTCTGACGACGGACGAGTTGAGAGCGTTTGTCGATGCGCATGCGCCCGAACCTGAGCCGCCGCCGGCCCAAGCCTACCGGATCGATCCGGTCGACGAACTTCGCGGCCTGCTGGCGCGGCGCCTGATGCGGGACGGACGCTATCAGGAGGCGCTAGGCTATTTCGACCATGTGAGAAAGGACGATCCCGACATCCGCGCGGATGCCGCAGCCTTCGCCGCGGCGCTGGATCGCTCGCGGACCGCGTTTTGGGCGGTGGACCGCGCGCAAGCCGGCTGGGTTGCCGCGACATTGCTGCGAAACCGCGGCATGGAGATGATGGGCACCGAGACTTCGCCCGATAATGCCGGCTTCGAAGGTGGAGAGCTACAGGCCGGCTACGGGCCGGGGCCGGGTGGACCCTCGCAGCAGCAGCAATACGCCGGCGCGGTTGGGCAGAACGAATTGGTCCGCTACGATGCCAGCCGTGCCGCCCCTGATCTGCGCTACCATTACCGCTACCTCGCGGCAGACCAGGCTGTTGCAGCTTCCGCCGAGCTTCCGCCCCGCACACAGGCATTCGCAGCCATGCTGTGCACCGCGTCCGAATGGATGTTCAGCAGCGGTGCGACCCAGAAAGCACGAGCCATATACAGCCTCTATCTGAAGGCCGGCGCGGTGGTTCCGTTCGCCACGCATTTTGGCCACGCCTGCCCCGCACCGCGTTTCCAGGACGTCACAAAGACACAGGTTAAACTGATCTGGACAGCGGTACGGGACGTGACGCATCGGCACGGCGGCAGGTTTTTTGTCTTAGGCCTCGTGGCAGTTTCGGGTGTGATCATATCGGCGATCTCGCTGCGAATGCGTCGACGACGTGCCGGGGGGGCTTGAGCCGCACATGATTGGCACGAATGCAGGCACAGGCTTATCCTCGTTCCTCAAATCGCTGATTTTCACCGGCTAAACCCATCATACCCATACCCCGGCGTCGCATACGGAATGCTGTAAAACGCATCCGGAAAATCAGTGCTGTGCCGGTCCGCATCCGGATACTCACCCCCCGGCGCGCCACCAGGCGGATAAGCACCCATCCACCGCATCCGCCCCCGCGCCGCCATGCACTGCCCATGCGCCACATCATACTGCCTCGCCGCGGACGGCCCCACAGCCCCCTGGATCGCCGCGGCACCCACGCCCCGGCACACATCCTCATCCTCCGCAAAGGACGTGAAATTGCTGCCATAGGCCGGCAACGCCACCGCGGCGGCCGAAACCAGCAGGCCAGCCAGACCCAGAAAAATCCTGCGCATGTGTCCCATGTCCCATTGAACGCGCCGTAGCCCGCTGCGATGCCTCAAGCAGCGAATGTGATCCAATGAGAGGCAGAAAGGACTTCTTTTTTGAAAAAAAGAAGCAAAAAACTTTTGACTGTTGGTGCGCGACGTGCCGGCAGCGTACGCCAAGGGGCAAAAGTTTTTTGGTTCTTTTTGTCAAAAAAGAACACCCTTCCTTACTCTGCCGCCACCCGCATCCCTTTCACCGCCCGCCGCATCCGCTCATAAAAATCATCCGTCGGGTCAGGCCACCCCAACCGGTGCCGCAATTCCATCAAAACGCGCGCATACGTCGCCGCATCGACGTAATTCGCATGTCTGGGACTATCGAGATAATGCTTTCCCCCGCGCAGATCGGTCTGGTCCTCATGCCGTAAACGCAGCATCAGCTCACGGTTGATCCCCGTCTCGCGGGCATGGATATCAGCCACGATCACCTGCGCCATGTCGTCGAACCGGCGATAGGCCGCATCGGCGAATTCGATGAAGCCCATCACGTAGAGCGAGCTCAATTTGCGATGCATCAGGTTCAGATAAAGCTGCGGCCGCCCATGCTTCCACTCGAACAAATCCCGATCCAGATACGGCAGCCGATAATCGTAGCCGGTGGCCAGCAGAATCAGATCGATATCCTCGCGTGATCCGTCGGTGAACACCACACCGCGCGCATCCAGCCGGGCGATATCAGGCTTGGCGGCAATGTCGCCATGCGCGAGATGATGCAGAATCTGGGTGTTCATGATCGGGTGGCTGGCCAGCGCGTCGTGATCCGGCTTCTTCAGTCCCAGCCGTGTCAAATCACCGTTCAACGCGTCCAGCACTGCATTGAGGTCGCTGGGCAACGCCACGCCCTTGGGCGGCGGCAATCCCTCCTTGATGAAGATGTCGGTGGGAATGCCAAACAGATGTTTCGGCACGAAGCGATAGCCGCGCCGCAGGCTGATGAAAGCGCGCGTAGCACTACGCGCCGCATCGCAGGCGATATCCACGCCGGAATTACCCGCACCCACAACCAGCACCCGCAATCCACGCAATTCGGCGGTGGAGCGGTAGGTCACCGAATGCCGGATCTCGCCCTGAAAAATCTCAGCGCCAGGCAGCGCCGGAATCGAAGGATGCCAGGTGACGCCACTGGCGCAGATCAGCCCGTCATACTGCCTTACCTCGCCGCTACACAGCGTCACCAGCCAGCTTTCGTCCGGCTGCGGCGCGGCATGGCGCACCGACATGTTGAACGTGATGTGGCGCCGCAGGTCGAACGCATCGGCAAAATCCCGGATATAGGCGAGAATCTGCCGGTGATCCGGATAGTCCGGATACGCGTCCGGCATGGGAAATCCCATGAAATACGAAGACCATTTGGAGGAAATGAAATGCGCCGATTCGTACATCGGGCTGCCCTCATTCCCTGGGTCCCATATGCCGCCGGTATCGCTGTGCTTCTCGAAACACTCGAACGGCACGCCTTCATGCTTCAGCGCGCGCGCCATCACCAGGCCCGCGGGCCCACCCCCGATCAAGCAATAGCGCCGCTGATAAATCGCAGCCGGGGCACGGCGTGTCGTGTCGGTGCGCAAAGCGGTTTCCGCGATGGCGCCGTACACGCCGGGATGCGCGCGGCGCAACCGCCAGGCCTGCAAAATCCCGGCGGCGACCACCCCAACCAGAATGGCCGGCAGCCAGGCAACCATACCGCCCATGCCACCTGCCAGAAGCGGAAATCCGGCCACGACCACGCTCAGTGCCGCGATCAGGCCGGCCGCGCCAAGCCCCGTCAGCACCAGGATCGATCGGGCGCCCCCACGCCGCCGCAGCCACATGAACGCCGCACAGGCGGTGACCGCCTGCAAGAGAATAATCCCGACGGTGCCGATGCCGATGCAAACCGAACCGATGCCGATATAAGGGCCAAGCCCGGCCATACCCAGGGCGGCCACCACCGCCACGGCGATGGTGCTCGTCGCCAGGCTGGCGAAATGCGGGGAATGATGAACCGGATGAAACCGCGCCAAGCCCCGCGGCAACAAGCCATCACGCGCCAAGGCGAACATGTAGCGGCTCGTCACATTATGCAGTGCCAGAAGACTGGCCAGCAGGCTCGTGAGAAGCAGGATCCCGGTCAGCGCCGCGAACCCGCCACCCACATACTGCCGCACCAGATCCAGAATCAGCGTGCCGGAAGCCGCACTGGCGGTCGCCACCAGCCGATCGGCCCCCACCGCGCCGATCATGCACCAGACGGTGAAAAGATAAAATCCGGCAATGATGCCGAGCGATAGGAACGTGGCGCGCGGCACCGCGCGGCGCGGATCACGCGTTTCCTCGCCATAGAGAGCCGCGGATTCGAAGCCGACGAAGCAGACCACCGCATATAATATCGCCAGACCAAACCGCCCGCTGCCGAGCCCAGGCGGCGCCAGTACCGCTTCCGGCAACGCGCCGGCGCCGCGTGCGGCCAGAACGGCGATGTCGAACACCGCCAGGATCGCGCATTCGGCCACCATGAAGGCGGCCAGCATGCGGGCGCTCATATCCAGGCTGCGATAGCCGAGCACGCCCACGATCAGCGCCGCCATGGCAGCACCCGCCGGCCAGGCTATGGCGATACCGTCTTCCGCCAGACCGGCGGAGAGAAAATACCCCAGTGCCGCCGTCAACCCGATGGTGTAGGCGGCATAGGAAAACACCGCCACATAGGCACCGGCAATGCCCGCGCTCTTGCCAAGGCCACGGGCGATATAGGTGTAGAAGGCCCCGGTGCTCACAATGTCGCGGCTCATCGCCGTGAAGCCGGCGGCGAAACAAAACAGGCAGGCGGCCGTGGCGACAAACGCCGCTGGCATCAGCAGCCCACTCCCGAGGGCGAACGCAACCGGCATGTTGCCGACCACGGCGGCCAGCGGCGCTGCGGCCGCCAGCACCAGAACCGTCACCTTGGCCGTGGAGAGGCGCTGGAAGCGTTTTTTTGCCGTGACAGGGTAGGTGACACTATTGCCCGAACCAGCATCGTCCATGCGCACCTCCGCAAGAAGGAAGCTGTTCTTTTTTGAAAAAAAGAACCAAAAACTTTCGTTTGTTCAGCGACGTGGCTGGCAGGCGTGTCGGATGGTGGGGAAGGCGAACAGTCAGAAGATTTTCCTTCAAACCCGCCGCGTCGCCAGCCTGAATCTGTAAGCCTCCCGGCAAATACGCACCCACTGCGCAAGCTGAAAATCGGCCGCGTTTTCAGTCGGCGCGAACCGATCCACATAGCCCACCAGAAACCCCGGCGCCCGCACCTCCACCGTGCCCGGCTTGTGGGTGGCGTCGGCCAGGTTGATGAACAGCAGCGTGTTCGGCCCGTAGCGGCGTATCGCCATGGCGAGGGGAAACACCTCCTCCTCCTCCATCGCGCCCATGCCCTTGAACACGAAGATCTTCTCGCCCGCGTCCAGATCCTCCAGCAGCTTGCGGATCAGGAAGGGCACGCGCCGCACCTCCCGCGCATGCAGATCCTCCACGCTCATCGCCCCGGTATTCACGAAGGCGTGGTAGAGAAACCCGAACCGCGTATCGCTGATCATGAACTCGCGGCCGTTGGACGAGACCTCAACCTGCAGGGTTTGGGGCAGGCCCATCCCCGTGAAGCCCGCCTCCAGCGCCGCCAGCAGCTTGGGCAGCGGCGTGCTGGAAAACCGCAGCAACCCCAGCGGCTCCGCCTTGCACTGCCGCTGCACCAGCCCGAATTCGCAATTCTGCCCCAGGCTTTCGAATTTCAGCATCAGATCCTGCAACGGAATCTGATCCGCGATCATGATGGAATCCAGATCCACCGGCACTGGCTGATCCGAGTTCTGGAAGATATCTGCCTCATCCCGCTCATGCAGGTCGCCGTACAGGTGCAGCTGCGAGAACGCGATGCCGAGCAGCCTGCGATCGTCCGAGCCGCCGAAATCCGCGGGCCGTGCGGCGTCGGGCGTCAGGAACGTGATGTCGATCGCCGGCGAGCCCGCAATCAGGGTCCAGGGTATCCGGCACGCGCGCACGGTCCGGCGCGCCACGGTAAAATTGGCGATCTGCAGCCCATTGACCACCACCGCCAGGCGTTGCGCCGGCAGCCGCGCCTCCACCGTATGCGGCCGCAATTTCAAAACCATCGCATAGGCGGCCGGCACGGTGGGCGCAGGCAGGCTGAGTTGGCTTCTGCCGCCCATCGACCAGGTCTCGGAATCCTCGGGCGTCGACCAGCCGTTGGAGGCCAGTTTGCGGCTATTGCCCTTCGCGCCGAAATCGACGTCGAAGGTCAGCACCCTTCCTTGCGGTCCCTCGCTCGCCCATCGATCCTTGGGGCTGCTGCCGCCCATCAGCCACATCGGCAGCTCGGGCCGCGTCCACGCGGTACCTTACGGGAACACGCCCGATCTCCCACACGTCGGTATTCACCTTCTGGCTGCTGCGCGACGCCCATGTCCCTCCATCGTGCAAAACCCAGTCCTTTGAAGGCTGTTGCACCAAAAAGCTTCGGCTCATTAACCCGCCCTGCAAGGCGGTTGCCGGCACCCCTAACCTGTTGCGCCACTGTGGCATCATCGCTGCCACAAGCACAATCCCGGCGCGGTGGAGCCCCATGCGGTGCGTCCTGCCGGCGGATCGGGTAGGGGGCGGGGCGCTTTTCTTTTACGGGGGATTCGTTCAACGTCCGGATAACTCATCATGCGTTCAGCGTGAGGCTCAGTCGCGGGGTGTCACAGCCGCTTCGATAAAAATCCGTAATGGACCTGTGGCCAGATCACAGCGTCCGGCCTGTCGGAGTCCGTCATCACCATGTCTTTCAAGTATATAGTGCCGTTTCCGATTTTCGACAGATGGCTGAACGGTTTTGCCTCAGCCCCCGCCTCCGCCCTGTGCGTCCCCTATGAGTCCTATGTGCCGTTCATACGCCGCCTGCTGGAGCCGGTTCCGGTCGATGAGGATTGGTACTGCGCCGCCTATCCCGGCGTCGGGCAGTCGATCGCGCGCGGGGTATTCCGCTCGGCCGCGCATCATTTCCTGGCGCATGGCTATTTCGAGGGCCGCCTGCCCTTCGCCGCCGATCGCGCCGATCTGCGCCAGCCGATCCCCTTTGCCGAGCTCCGCGCCCTGACCCCTGTCCGCCCGGCCAGGGATGGGCTGCGTGTGGAGATGGAGCGTGAGGCGCTGATGGCCATCGTCCGCCGCCTTCTGTTGGCCGTCCCCGTCGACGAAGCCTGGTACCGGCGTACCTATCCCGGCGTGGACCGGGCGATCGCGCGCGGCGGCTTTGCCAGTGCCGCCGCCCATTACGCCGAATTCGGCTACGCGGAATGCCGCTGGCCGTTCGACATGGTGGTGGACGAGGCCTGGTACCGCGCCCGCTACCCGGACGTGCCGCCGTTGATCGCCGATGGCACCGTCGCGGACGCTCAGGGCCATTTCTGGCGTTTCGGCTACCGCGAAGGCCGCTTTCCGGCCGGGGAGCCGGCCCTGTGAACGGTGATCCGGGCGCATCCCTGGCGCTGCACATCGACTTCGCCGAGGGCGGTAACGGCGGCGAGGTCAGGCGCCTGGGCTGGGGCGGGCAGGAGGAGCATAGCGTGTGGTCAACCGGTGCGGCCAGCACGCTGCGCCTGCCGCCACCGGCCTGGTCCGGCCCGCTGACCCTGGAGATCGATGTCGATCCGTGCCTGGCTCCGCCCGTGGCGCAGGGGCAGTTGCTGGCCCTGCGCGTCAACGGCGTGCAGGCCGGCTGGCAGGTGATCGGCGGGCCCAGCCGGGTGCGTTGCCATATCCCGGCCGCGCTGCTGCACGATGGCGCGCCCATCGACATCGAGCTGCACCACCCCGGCTTCCTGCGGCCGGACTGGTTCGGACGCGCCGGCGAGGATCGCCTGCTGGGCGTGCGCGTCTTTCGCCTCACCCTGGCCCCGGCGGGGGGGGAGAGCGCGCCGCCGGGGGACGGCTTCGCGATGCTGACCCTGCGCGATCCGCCCGCGGCGCCGGCAGCTTCGCCCGGGCCGATCGCCACCATCGGCTTCGGCCCCGGTCAGCCCGGCGCTGCCGGCCTTGGCCCGTTCTGGCACACCGATGCGGATGGGCTGGTCTGGAGCGCGGGCCGGCTGTGCCACCTGGATCTGCCGCTGCCGCCGGAGCCGGGGCCAATCGCGCTGCGCATCGCGCTGGCTGTGCTCACCGTTCAGGATCTGCTGCCCAGCCAGCGCGTGTGCATCCTGGCGGATGGGGTGGTGCTGGGCCAGTTCCGCCTGCGCGGCGAGACGGTGCTGTGCCTGGCTGTGCCGCGGGAGCTGACCGAGGGGCGCGCGCAGATCCGGCTGAGCTTCCACCTGCCCGATGCCATCGCCATGCGGGCGTTTGCCGGCGCCGATCCCCAGCATGCCTATGCCCTGACGCTGGACTGGATCGCGCTGGAACGGCCGCCGGCGCGGCTGCATGCGGCGCTGGCGCTGCGCGGCGACGACATGGAGGATCGGCCGCCGCTGGCTGCCTCGGCCCGGTTCCTCGATCTGGGCGCCGAGGAGCTGCGCGCGGCGGTGCTGGCTGAAACGGGTGTCAAGCCCGCCGAGCTGATGCGCGGCTTTGAGAGCCTGGGCGATAATTGCGCCTTCGGCCTGGCCCAGCGGAAGGCGGGCGCCGAAATCCTGGGGCTGCTGCGCTTCGCCAACACGAAGCTGCGCGCGCTGCTGACGGGCCTGGCCGACAGCTTCAAGGCGGCGACGGTCGCCGGCGATATCGATTTGACCCTGCATAGCGAGGGCAATCCGCGCGAATACATGCTGGGCATCAAGCGCTACGGCATACGCTGGCATACGTTGGTGCATGAGAACGAGGCGGAGGCGGAAACCGTCGACCGCGAGCAGAAGATCAAGCTCGGCTTCCTGCGCCGCAAGTTCATGGAAGGGCTGCGCAGCGGGCGCAAGATCTACAGCCTGGTGCGCTCCGAGCCGCGCAAGGTGGCGGTGGTGATGCCGGGGTTTGCGGCACCCCGGGTGGGCACGGGCCATCGCGGGCTGATCCCGATGTGGGACCCGCCGCTCTCCTATGAGGTTCCGCCGCCGCCGCTGAGCGTGGCCGAGGCGCAGACGGTGCTGCTGGAGCTAAACCGCGCCGGGCCGAATACCCTGCTGTATTTCGTGCCCTGCACGCGCGGGCGCGCGTCGGGTACGGTGGAATTGCTGGCCCCGGGGCTGATGCGGGGATACATGTCCAGCTTCGTGATCACGCCGACGGGCGAAGACCCCAATGATCTGGACTGGGTGCGGGTGGCGGCCAATGCGTGGCTGCTGAACCGCGACGCCCGCGACGCCTTCCGCGAACAAGGAGCCTGACGATGCCGCATGCCGAGACCATTGCCGACCTGATCGCCGGCGGTGCGGACTCGGCACCGGCGATCGGCGCGCCGGGCCGCGCGGCGCTGAGCTATGCCGGCTTGCGCGATCTGGCGGCGCAGACCCGGGCCACGCTGAACGGCGCCGGCATCGGGCGGGGGGATCGTGTGGCCATCGTGCTGCCGAACGGGCCGGAGATGGCGGCGGCCTTCCTCGCCATCGGCACGGCGGCGACGACCGCGCCGCTGAACCCTGCCTACAAGGCGGAGGAGTACGATTTTTACCTCGGCGATCTGGGCACGCGCGCGCTGGTGGTGCAGGCGGGCGTGGATACGCCGGCGCGGGCGGTGGCGGTGGCAAGGGGGATCCCGGTGATCGAGCTTTCCCCAGGCGACGGGCCGGCCGGAAGCTTCACGCTGACGCCGCCAGCTTGTGCGGGGTTGAGTGCAACGGAGCCGGCCATTGCCCAGGCGGGGGATGTGGCATTGATCCTGCACACTTCCGGCACGACGGCGCGCCCGAAGATCGTGCCGCTGAGCCAGGCGAACGTGGCCGCTTCCGCCGCGCATATCGGCCGCACCCTGGCATTGGGGCCGGACGATGTGTGCCTGAACATCATGCCGCTGTTCCACATCCATGGTCTGATCGCCGCGGTGCTTTCCTCCATCGGGGCGGGCGGCAGTGTGGTGTGCGCGCCGGGGATGCAGGCGTT
>PKZM01000084.1 GCA_003133065.1 Acetobacteraceae bacterium | reverse complement strand
ACCGCGTCTGCCCCTGCGGCTGGTGGCGTCGGACCCGCTTGCGGATGAGGCGCTGCTGGCCTTCGGGGCCAGCCCGCCGGCGGCCCCGCTTGTGTGGAATCTCAGCGACAGCGGCGATGTGACGGAGGCGGCTTCGCGGCTTTTCGCCGGCTTGCGCTGGCTGGATGCGCGGGCGCCGGCTCTAGGGCTCGCCGGGATTGCTGCCATGCCAGTGCCGATGACGGGCCTGGGGGCCGCGATCAATGATCGGCTGCAAAGGGCTGCGACGCCGAGATAGGAAGAAAGGCACTTCTTTTTTGAAAAAAAGAAGCAAAAAACTTTTGTTCCCGCGCCGTGCCCGCGGCCCGGCACGCCCGCAACCGCACACCCCCCAAGGACCAAACGTTTTTTGGTTCTTTTTTCAAAAAAGAACGCTTTCTTCCTTGGTCCATCTGCCGCCAAGATCGTGAACCCGTGCGTGAAACCCACCACCGGCAAATTTGTTCTGCGTGCAGTTCCAGCAGGAGAGAACGTATATGAACGAAGATCGCGTCGAAGGCACCATTAAGGATTTCGCCGGCCGCGCACAAAGCACCGCCGGCGATCTGCTCGGCGACACCAAGACCTCCGCTGAGGGTCGCATCCGCCAGGCCGCCGGCCAGGCGCAGGACGCGTATGGCGCCGCGGCGGACCAGATCCGTGGCCTCAGCGAGGAACTGACCGACCGCATTCACGAAACCCCGTTGCTCGCGGTGCTCGGCGCAGTGGGCCTGGGCTACCTGATCGGCCGCCTGACAGCCAAGTAAGAAAGCCGCCCCAGGGGTGGTGCTCCTGGGGCGAATTTTCGCCGCCTTCCTTTACGGCTGGATCTCGGCGGTGACTGTCTGGGTCGCGCGGGCGAGCTTGATACGCTCGTTGGCCGCGGCAATCGTCTGCCGCATCCGGGGCAATGCGTCCTCCAGGGTCTGCGCGCGGCACGCCTCCATTGCCCGGTCGTCGCTGAAGTTCATGGCGCGGCAGACATGGGCGGAGGCGGCATAGATCCGCTTGTGAAGAGCTGTGATGCCGGCGGATGTGGTCAGGTCGAGGTCGGAGGTCTGCACGGTCATGACCGATGAGTCGGTTTGGTCGGCGAAGGCCGGTGCGGCTGTGGCGGCCAGGCACAGCAGGGCGAGGGCGGCCGGAAGGCGGGGCAAACGTGACATGGAACTGCTCCTTGGGTTCGTGCCGGTCTCCGGGGCAACCTGGCGGCGTGGCGTGCACGCTGGGCTGCCCCGTAACCTGCGCCCGATCCTGCTGGTGGCTGGTTAAGCAATCGTGCAAAATTTTGGAAGAATCGCGCGTCCCTGATATCGTCTAGTGCTGCGGGACGGACTGGGCGATTACGGCTTGATCGCGGCCGTCATCATCTGGGTGGTGCGAGCCAAACGGACGTGATCGTCTTTGGCGGCGATAGCCTGGCGCATTTCACCCAGGCCCTGGTCCAGCGTCTGAGCCTTGCAGGCTTCGAAATCATGCGAGTCGACGTAGAGGCCGGCACAGACCTGGTTGGCCGCGGCCAGGATGCGCTTATGCAACGTGGTGACCCCGGCCTGGGTGGTGAGATCCAGATCGGCGGTGTGCACGGTCAGCGCCGGCACGTCGGGTTCCGCGGCGATGGCGGGGGCGGCGGCGGCCATTAGGCAGATAGCGGCGACGGCGGCGTTGATGCGGATGAAGCGTGACATGGAGGCTGCTCCTTCGGATGATATGGGTCCGTTCGGCAGCTCACCGGCACCGTGATGTGTGCAAATGGCCACCTGAAGATGGTTTTGCATCCGGCGTGCCAGATCCTATACGATTGTTTTAAAAGGATTAATTTTTTTCACAGAGAAGATCATCTCCCGTTTATAGCGTAAAGCGCCATGATATGGCGCCAAATACCACGACAGTCGTGAAAATGGCCAACTGATGGTGAATCGGCGCCCTGCGGCCGATCCCAGAGGTCCAAAGCGGGGCTTGACTCCGATGGCCCGGTGTCCATCTATGTAAATGTATTTAACATTCACACGGGAGACCTGCGGTGCCGATCGTCGAAAAACTGGATGAGTATGGCAAAGGCGCGTGGATCGCGCTGATCGTGCTGGGGTTCTGGACGTTCTGGCCGATTGGGCTGGTGGCGCTGATGTTCGTGGTGTTCAGCGGGCGCACCCGCGCCTGGAAGATGCAGCGGCGCGGCCAGTGGTATAATACCGGCTGCCGGAGCCGCGGCTGGAGTTTCGGCGCGGCGTCCACGAGCGGCAATGCCGCCTTCGATGAATACCGGGCCGAGACGATCAAGCGGCTTGAGGAAGAGCAGAAAGAGTTCATGGAATATCTGGAGAAGCTTCGCCAGGCCAAGGACAAATCCGAATTCGACCAGTTCATGGCGGATCGGCGCGGGCGCAGCGAGAGTGTGTAAAGCCGTGTGGTGAGGAAACCGGGGCCGAGAGGCCCCGATTTTTTTTCGCCGCTCCAGACCGTTTTACGCAGCCGCCCGCACGCGCACAGCCACGCTCTTATACGCCGGTGTACCCGATCGGCGGTCATGGTTGGCCAGGGCGACCAAACTATTTGCCTCCGGGTAGTAAGCCGCCGCAGAGCCGCGCGGGATGTCGTAGGCAATTGCCGTCAGCCCGGTCACGACACCACCCTTGCCAACGCCATCGGGGGCCACGGCAGCCACATCAACCTTGTCGCCATGCTCAAGGCCGTTTGCCACCAGATCGGCCTCGTTCATGAACAGAATATCGCGCCGGCCGAACACGCCGCGATAACGATCGTCCAGGCTGTAGATCGTTGTGTTGTATTGATCGTGGCTGCGCAGGGTCATCAGGGTCAGCACGCCGGGGCTGCGTGAGCGCGGGTCCTCGTCCAGCCCCTCGGCCACCAGAAAATGCGCCCGCCCGCTGGGCGTGCGCCACACCCGCCGGCAGGCCGGCACGTCCAGCCGAAACCCGCCGGGCGCGCGAATGCGGGCGTTGAAATCATAAAAATCCGGGAAGACGGCTTCAATGCCCGTGCGGATAAGATCGTAATTGGCGATCATGCCGTCCCAGTCGATCCCCGGCGCGCCCTGCAAGGTTGCCTTGGCAATCCCTGCAATCACCGCCGGCTCCGATCGCAAATGCTCCGACGCCGGCTTCAGCGTGCCGCGCGAGGCATGCACCATCGACATCGAATCTTCCACGGTGACGGATTGCGGGCCGCCCGCCTGCATGTCCTGCTCCGTGCGCCCCAGCACCGGCAGAATGAAACTTTCCTTTGCCAGCAGGAGATGAGAGCGATTGAGCTTGGTTGCCATATGCACGGCCAGGTCCAGCTTGCGCATTCCCGCGAACGTCGCCGCCGGGTCGGGCATCGCCACCGCAAGGTTGCCGCCGAGGCAGATCAGCGCGCGGGAGCGCCCTTCGATCATGGCCTGAACGCTCGCCACCGCGTCGCGGCCATGCGCCGCTGGCGGCGTAAAACCGAACACGCGCTCCAGCGCCTGCAGCAAAGCCGGACCCGGCTTTTCGGTAACGCCCACCGTACGATCGCCCTGCACGTTGGAATGGCCGCGCAACGGACAGATGCCCGCGCCTTCGCGCCCCATGTTTCCCCGCAGCATCAGGAAGTTCGCAATCTGCTGCACGTTGGATGTGCCATGCGCATGTTGCGTCACACCCATGCCATAGCACAGGATCACCCGCTCCGCCTTGACGTAGATATCGCCGGCCGCTTCGAGCGCAGCCCGTGAAAGCCCCGATTTCGCCTCGATATCCTCCCATGAGGTGGCATCCAGGTCGGCACGCAGATCTTCGAAGCCCAGCGTATGCGTGCCGATGAAATCACGGTCCAGAACGCCTTTGCCGCCTTCGGCCAGGTCGGCCGCATCGCGCTCCAGAACACGCTTCATCATGCCCTTCAGCACGGCCGTGTCACCGCCCACGCGCAATTGGTGATATACCGAGGCGATCGGTGTCGCGCCAAAACTTGCCATCTCCACCGGGTCCTGTGGCGAGGCAAAACGCTCCAGCGCGCGTTCCTTCAGCGGGTTGAACACAACGATGGGCACGCCGCGGCGGGACGCCTCCCGCAGCGTGGTCATCATGCGCGGATGGTTGGTGCCGGGATTGTGACCGATCGAAAAGATTGCGTCCGCGTGGTCGAAATCCTCGAGCGATACGGTGCCTTTGCCCACGCCGATCGAATCCGGCAGGCCCACGCTGGTCGCTTCGTGGCACATGTTGGAGCAGTCGGGAAAATTGTTGGTCCCGAACGCGCGCGCGAAAAGCTGAAACAGAAAGGCGGCTTCGTTGGAGGCACGGCCCGAGGTGTAGAAATCGGCCAAGTCGGGTGAGGGCAGCGCCCGCAGGGCAGCGCCGATGCGCGCGAAAGCCTCGTCCCACGCGATCGGCACGAAGCGGTCGGTGGCGGCATCGTAGGCGAGCGGGTGGGTCAGCCGCCCCTCGCCTTCCAGAGCGAAATCCGACCACTCCCACAGGTCGCAGACGCTATGCGCCGCGAAGAACTCCGGTGTGACGCGCTTGCGCGTGGCTTCCCATGTCACTGCCTTCGCACCGTTCTCGCAGAATTCGAAGGATGAGGTGTGTTTCGGGTCGGGCCAGGCACAGCCGGGGCAATCGAACCCGTCGGGCTGGTTGTTGCGGAGCAGGGTGGCTGTGCCGCGCGCAGGCACATGCTGGCGGCGCAAGGCGGTCGCCACCGCCCGCAACGCATCCCACCCGCCAGCGGAGTGGTCATAGGGACGAATGCCCGGAACGTCGCGTCTCTGGGCCATGGGGCAGGGCTCCTTTCTCAAGGCTCACGGCTTGCATGTAAGAGGGGACGGGAAGGAAGAGAAAGTGTTCTTTTTTGAAAAAAGAACAAAAAAACTTGTGACCATGGCGCACGCTGCCGGCGAGCCCCGTACCAACAGTTAAAAGTCTTTTGCTTCTTTTCTTCAGAAAAGAAGACCTTTCTTCTTTGGACTACGCTGCCGCTTTGTGATCCTTGATATCTTTGAACACGAGGCCCGCATTCTGTTCGGTGGTGCGGCGCAGGATGAAGGCGCTGGTGGCCAGGTAGACGGGGTCGCCATCCACATCATCCGCCATGGCGGTGCGCTGGTCGGCGGCGAATTTGGCCAATTGCAGGCGCTCGCCGGTGAGCCAGCGGGCAAGGTTGTAGGGCGTTGGCTCGAAACCGATGCCAACACCATATTCGCCGGCAAGCCGGGCCTGCAGCACATCGAGCTGCAGCGTGCCGACGACGCCGACGATGGGCTGGCTGCCGTCATGCGGGCGGAACAGTTGCACCACGCCTTCCTCGGCAAGCTCCTGGAGAGCCTGACGCAGTTTTTTTGCTTTCATCGCATCGTCCAGCCGCACGCGGCGCAGGATCTCCGGGGCGAAGGCGGGCACGCCGAGGAATTGCAGGTCCTCGTCCTCCGTGAGCGTGTCGCCGATGCGCAGCGTGCCGTGATTGGGGATNNTCCAGCCGGCCGGAACAGATGCGCGCGAAAGCCATGCGGTCGCGGTGGTTGGGATCCATGTTCGCCTGGATCTTGAACACCAGCGCGGTCAGGCGCGGCTCATCGGCTTCCACGATGCGGGTATCGGCAATCTGCGCGCGGGGCGGTGGGCCGAAGCGGGCGAGCGCATCGAGCAGATCGAGCACGCCGATTTCGCGCATGGCGCTGCCGAAATACACCGGCGTCAGATGCCCGGCGGCAAAACTCTCACGGTCCCATTCCGGCAGGGCCGCACGCACCAGATCGAGTTCGTCGCCCAGCGCCTGCAGGCGCGGATCGGATTGGGCGAGGTCCTGGGTGAGGCGCAGGTCGCGGGTGTGCAGATCGTAGGTGCCGACGAAATCGGCGGCGCGGCCGACAGGCCAGGTGGCGGGCGATGTGTCGAGCGCCAGCGTGCTGGCGACCTCATCGAGCAATTCGAAGGGATCGCGGCTTTCGCGGTCCATCTTGTTGACGAAGGTGATGATGGGGATGTCGCGCAGGCGGCAGATTTCGAACAGTTTGCGCGTGCGCGCCTCGATGCCCTTGGCCGCGTCGATCACCATGACGGCGGAATCGACCGCGGTGAGGGTGCGATAGGTATCCTCGGAGAAATCCTCGTGGCCGGGGGTATCGAGAAGATTATAGATGCAGCCGGCATATTCGAAGGTCATCACGGAGGTGACGACAGAGATGCCGCGTTCGCGTTCGATGCCCATCCAGTCCGAGCGCGTGCGACGGCGTTCGCCTTTTGCGCGCACGTTGCCCGCGAGCTGGATCGCGCCGCCCGCCCTGAGAAGCCGTTCGGTGAGCGTGGTCTTGCCCGCATCCGGATGCGAGATGATCGCGAACGTGCGGCGCCGCGCGATTTCCTGTATGGCACTCATGGTGGGTCTCTCCGGCAGCGCGCCTAAAATGAGAAAAGTCTTTTGCTTCTTTTCTTCAAAAAAGAAGAAAGAATCTTCTTTCTTGAAAGAAAGAAGCAAAGAACTTTTAACTATTTAGGGCGGGCGTGTGGCCAGCGTGAGGGTGCCGGCGGTGATGGCGAGGTTGGGATTGAAGTAGGGGTCGGCGGCAAGCAGGGCGCCCCAGCGGGCGCGCATCCGGGCGGCGGCGCCGGGTTCGGGTTTGGCGGGGGAAGCAGGGCCGCGCAGGCAGGCATGGGGGGTCCAGACACAGCGCAGGTTTTGCTCAGCCAGGCGCAAGCAGAGATCCACATCGGCATACGGCCCCATGTCGGCCGCGAAGCCACCGGCGGCACGAAAGACATCGCGCCGGATGGCGAGGCATTGGGCCGAGACGGCGGAAACCGTGCGGGCGAGCACGAACTGGCCGCGATAGCCGGGGTCGGCGGCGTCCGATCCCGGGCACAGCGTCAGCGCGATGTGGTCAGGGTGCAGCGTAAGGCCGGACTGGCTGATGCGGCCGTTCGGGTGATCGATGCGGCCGCCGGCGCACGCAATCCCCGGGCGCAGCGACTGGGCGGCCAATTCGGCGAGCCAGCCGGGCGAGGCGGGCAGCAGGCCGGGGCCGAGAAAGACCAGGATATCGCCGCTGGAAGCTGCCGCCATGGCGTTGGGCTCGCCATGCAGGATTTCGGTGTTGGGATAGGCGGGGTCGGCGGGGGCAGTGCCGCCGGGCGGCAGGATCAGGGAGAGTTTCGGCGGGTCTTGCGGCAGCGGGAAGACGATGCGCGTCCATTGCGGGGTGGCGGCGAGCGGCACGGGGGTGCCGGCCGCCCCCAGATGATCGCTCAGGGCACGCCGTGCGGCGCGTTCGCACACGGCACCGCGTTGCAGGGAGAAGGAAAAGTCCGTCTGCCGCCAATGGTAGAGGATTTCCGGGATATGCCGGATGGCTGCACCGCGGGCGATGGCGCGCAAGGCGAGGTCGTAATCCTGGCTGCCGTCGCACGCGCGGCGGAAGCCGCCCAGGCTGGTGATCAGGGACCGCCGGTACACCGCGAGGTGGCAGACAAGGTTCTGCGCCAGCATCAGATCCGGATTCCAGCCGGGCTTGAAATAGGGCATGCTCCTGATGCCCTCCTCGGGCACGCCATCCTCGGTGACGATTTGCCCGTCCTCGTGGACGAGCTGGTCCTCGTCGGAGAAGATCAGCTCGGTGTTTGGATAGGCGGCGAGCTCGGCCGCCACCCGGGCCAGGGCGTGCGGGGCCAACTGGTCGTCATGGTCGAGAAAGGCAACGATGTCGCCGGTGGCGATGGCAAGCGCATCGTTCATGGCCGCCGCGATGCCGGCGTCGGCCGCCTGACGTACGGGCCTGATCCGGCGGTCCATCGCGGCGCTGACGGCCAGCACCTGCATGCTGGTCGAGCCGTCATGGGCCACGCAGAGTTCCCAGTTGCGGTAGGACTGGCCGCGCACGCTGGTGATGGCGGCAAGCAGCAGTTCATGCGGCGTGCGGTAGGCGGGCATGATCACGCTGATCAGCGGGCCGTCCGTCACGCAACAGGTACGGCGTTCCGCTTTCATCCAGCCTGGGTATGCGCGTTGCACGCTTGCTTCCGGGCGGCGGCGGCGCAGCACGCGGTCGCGCAGGCGGGCGTAGAGCGCGGGCGTTTGCCCGGCCGGTGCGTCGTCGGGCTCGGAGGTGTCCTGATCGTTCAAGGCCTGTCTCGTCACGATGCCCAGCCGGCCGCACGGCACGCATCTTCGCAAAACGGCCCCGTGTTACGGGGCAGGCAGGCTGCGAAGACGCGTGCCGGGCTGCCGGCCGGGCGCGTCGGGAGAGCGGCTTATAGCGCGAAGTGAACGCGATTGTCTCTGAGCGCGAATAAAAAAATCGACCGTATAATTTAGCGCGAATAAAATTCGACCGTATAATTTAGCGCGAATAAAATTCGACGACGAGGTTCGGTTCCATGGTCACGGGATAGGGCACATCCGTCAGCTTGGGGGCGCGCGCGAAGCGGCCCTTCATGGCGCGGTGGTCCACTTCCAGATACTCGGGCACGTCACGCTCNNTAGCTGGAGATGTTCACGCGGCGGCCGTTCACCAGCACGTGGCCGTGGTTGACAAACTGGCGGGAAGCGAACGGGGTGATGGCGAACTTCAGGCGGTAGATCACCGCATCCAGCCGGCGCTCCAACAGCTCGATCAGGTTCTCCGATGTGTCGCCGCGGCGGCGGACGGCTTCCTCGTAATATTTGCGGAACTGCTTTTCGCCGATATTGCCGTAATACCCCTTCAGGCGCTGCTTGGCTTTCAACTGGATGTTGAAGTCGCTGGGCTTGTTCTTGCGGCGCTGGCCGTGCTGGCCGGGGCCGTATTCCCGCTTGTTGATCGGGCTTTTGGCCCGGCCCCAGAGGTTCACGCCGAGCCGGCGATCGATCTTGAATTTGCTCTCAGTCCGCTTGGTCACGCGGAGTACTCCTGTGCTTATGTGCCGACGGGTAACCCGTTCTGGCTTGTTGCACCGGTAGGCCATGCGCAAGCGCGTATGGCGGGATCAGGCCCCGAAGGCCTGTCCACGTTCCCGGCAATCCGAAGGGCCGGTGTGTAGGGGATGAGGGGGACATATGTCAAACCGGAGATCCGGACGGATCGGCCGGCCGTTGCGTGCGTCCTAAGCCGCCCGCGCAAGCATGCCCGATCGGCGGGTCCTGCCAGCGAGAAGGCCAAGACCGGCCAGCGCCGCGGCAAGCACGAGCACCGAAGGCGGTTCAGCGACGGTCGAGGACTGGGCGTTGCAGGCTGATGCAGCGTCAGAAACGGTGTTATCGTCCAGCGTGACGGCGCCGTGTTCTGCAAGCACGCGGCCGCAACTGACCGAGGCACCCGTATTCAGCGTAATGCTGGTCATGGCGAGCACATTGCCCAGGAAATTCGAGTGGGACCCAAGCGTGGCCGAGGTCTCCACTTGCCAGAATACATCGTCGCCGCTGCCACCGTCGATCATCTGCACCAGCGAAGCGCTGGCAGTGGTCAGCGTACTGCCGATCTGGAATACGAACTGGGCGCCGGCATCACCCTGCGCATTCAGCGTCAGCGTTCCGGTCAACTGGGCCGACGATGCGAAGCTGTACAGGCCCGGCGCGAGGATACGGCCGCCAAGGTCACCGGTCAGCACCACGGCCCCGCTTTGCCCAGCGATGGCGGTGTAGGCGGCAACCAGGTCGGTATTGCCCGACTGCGCCCGGGCATCGGCCGCATAGATCGAGCCGTCCGTGACCAGCCCGGGGGGAAACCCGGTCACTGCGGTGCCTGGCCACAACCCCAGATTGCCGTCGATGAGGGTAGCCCCCGTGCTGATCACCGTGGACCCTGCCAGCACGGTGAAATCCCCTGCCGAATTGAGTCCGATCGTTGCAGCCACGGCATCATCCGTTCCTGCGGCAACAAATATGATAAGGCCAGCGAAAGCTGCTTTCAGCATATAGGTTACTCCGACGTGGCGAGATTTACCCTCCACGCGCGAGAGCAGCTTTGTGCTACACTAAAAAAGATATTCTGTGGCCTCTATTTTTTCAGATACATGACAAGATCACGTGATNNTCAACAAATAAAAGTTTTTTGGTTCTTTTTTTCAAAAAAGAACATCCTTCCTTGCCTTCCGCGATCCCCTAGACAATGCGATGCTCCCCCCATGACCACCCCTGCCCTGCGTATCACCGGCTTGCGCAAAAACTTCGCCCGCCCGGCCGTGGATGGGCTGGACCTGAGCGTGGCGCCGGGAGAGTTCTTCGCGCTGCTGGGGCCGAACGGNNGCGGGCAAAACCACCACGCTGCGGATGGTCGCGGGGCTGCTGCGGCCGGATGCGGGCAGTATCGAGATCTTCGGCATCGATGCGCTGACGGACAAGATCGCCGCCAAGCGTCTGGTGGCGTGGCTGCCCGAGGAACCGCTGCTCTACGAGTTGCTCACACCGCTGGAGTATCTGGAATTCGTGGCCGGCCTGTGGGGGGTGCCGCCGGTACTGGCCAAGAAGCGGTCGCAGGAGCTGCTGGAATGGCTGGGGCTGTGGCCGTTCCGCACCGATCGCTGCGGCGGGTTCTCGCGCGGGATGCGGCAAAAAACGGTGCTGGCCGGGGCGCTGATCCATGATCCGAAATTGCTGATCCTGGATGAGCCGCTCACCGGGCTGGATGCGGCAGCGGCCCGCGATGTGAAGGATCTGCTCTCGGCGCGGGTGGCGGCCGGCGCCAGCATCGTGCTCACCACCCATATCCTCGAAGTGGCGGAACGCCTGGCGGACCGGATCGGGATCATTGCCGATGGACGGCTGCGCGCGCTCGGGTCGCTGGCGGCTCTGCGGGAGACGGGCGGGACGGGTTTGTCGGGCGAGACGCTGGAGGATGTGTTCCTGCGGCTGGTGGGCCGATCGGCGCGCACGACACTGCAAGGCGAGGGGCTGCAAGGCGAGGGCCCGCCAGCCGTGGCGGCCGCGTGGGCGGACGGGGGCGGGTAACGATGGCGCCGCCAGACATCGCCGGCGCATCCCGGCCGGCCGCAGCGCTGCTGCTGGCGCAGCCACGCGGGGAACAAAACGGCAAACCGGCAAACCAGTTGGCGCTGCTGCTGCGGCACGAGGCGCGGCTGATCTGGCGCGGCAGCCTGTTCGGCGGCAAATGGGGCTGGGCGCTGATCATCGGGCTCGGGCTGCTGGTGCACGCCATCGGCTACGGCGTGGCGCTGGGCTTCACCAAGATGAAGCTGGCACAAGCGGATCAGGTGCTGGGCGCCACACTGGCGCTGCTGTTCGTGGGCGGGCTGATGCTGAGCCAGGCGGTGCAGCGCGCAACCGAACTGCTGGATGACAGGACCGATCTCGGCTGGCTGCTCTCCACGCCCGTGCCGCCGCGCCACATTCTTACCGTCAGACTGATGGCGGTAGCGGGCGCGGTGTCGCTCTACTGGCTGCTGCTGCTGGTGCCGCTGGCCGACGGCATGGCGATGCTGGGGCGGCGGGATCTGCTCGGCATTACCCCCATGCTGGTGGCTCTGGCACTGCTGGTCACCTCGGCCGGGTTCGGGGTCACGTTCGCGCTGTTGCGGGTCACCGGGCTGCGGCGGACCCGGGCGCTGGCCAATGCGTTCGCCGCGGTGATCGGCGGCACGGTGTTTCTGGCCGGGCAGTCGCGCGCCGTATTTACCCCGGCGGTGAGCGACCGGTTCTGGCACTCCTTCACGCCGACGCCGGAGGCTGCCCTGCACAGCGTGTTGTGGATGCCGGCGCGCGCCCTGCTGGGCGCACCCGTGCCGATGCTCCTGCTGATGGTGATCGCCCTGGCCGCGGCGCTGGCCACGAGCTGGAGCCTGCAGATGTGGTTCGCGGCCGGCGCGCAGGCGGTGGTGGCGGGCAATGTGGCGGCGTCCGCCCTCACACGGGCGGATCGCCGGCCGTTCCGCGCCGGGGTGGGCGCGGCGTTGCTGGTGAAGGAGATCAAGCTGCTGCGGCGCTATCCGGGGCTGACGGGACTTGCCGCCTACTACCTGATCTACCTGGTGCCGGCCGTCACCACCATCTGGCATAGCGCCGGCCACGCCCAAGGTGCGGCCGGGGATGGGCGGCTGCTGGGGGCCGCACCCGTGCTCAGCGCGGGGGAATTGGCGCGGCTGTTCGTGTCGGTAACCATCATGGGCGACGATGCGGCGGAGCTGGTGCGCACGGCGCCGGTGCGGCAAGCCTCCGTCCATCGGGCGAAGCTGGCCGCGGCAAGCCTGGGGGTGTTCACGATCCTGGGGTTGCCGGTGCTGGGGCTTGCGGTCAGCATCCCCTCGGCCATCCCGGCGATGATGATGGGCCTGTGCGGCAATGTGGGCTGCAACCTGCTGCTGGGCCTGTGGCGGCCGGCGCCGATCCGGCGGTCCGATCTACGGCGCAACCACAAGGGGTGGGGCGGGCTGGTCAACGTGGCCGGGTTCTTCTTCAGCTCGGCGTGGTCGGTCGCCACATGGCAGGCGCTGAAGGGAAGCTGGTGGGCGCTTCTGCCGATCGGCCTGGCGCTTGTGGCACTGCGCCTGTGCAAGCCGGCCGACGAGGATGCCCCCGCGCTGCCCGGCACACGGCAGGCCACCCCGGCGCCAGCGGTGGCGGCCGAGGCGTGAGCCGCCTTATACTCTATGGCGGGCAACGGAGTTCGGGCGCTTGGATGATCTGACACCATTTTCCGGTTTGCGCGGAGACACCGGCACCGCGCGCCTGCCGGATGCGGCACGCGACCCGGCCGCATTGCGCGCGCGGATCCTGGAAAAACTCACCTTCCAGGTGGGCCGCACACCGGCCGAGGCGAACGCGCGCGACTGGTTCATGGCCACCGCCCATGCGATCCGCGACTTTGTGGTTCAGTGCTGGCTGGACACCGCCGGGCGGCCGGAGCCGGCCGATGGCAAGCGGGTATATTACCTTTCTCTGGAATTCCTGATCGGGCGGCTTTTGTTCGATGCGGCGGGCAATCTGGGCCTGCTGGAGCCGATGCGGGAGGCGCTGGCCTCGCTGGGCGTGGATCTGGCCATATTGCGCGAACAGGAGCCGGATGCGGCGCTGGGCAATGGCGGCCTGGGGCGGCTGGCGGCCTGCTTCATGGAAAGTATGGCCACGCTGCGAATCCCGGCCTTCGGCTATGGCATCCGCTACGAGCATGGCCTGTTCAGGCAGGAAATTGCCGCCGGCGTGCAGCGCGAGCTGCCGGAGGATTGGCTCTCGGTCGGCAACCCGTGGGAGTTCGAACGCCCGCTGGTGAAATACATGGTGGGATTCGGCGGTGCCGTGGTGGCGCGGGTGGATGCACAGGGGCGCCAGGCGTTGGATGCCTCCGGGCGTCCCGCCTATACGTGGCAGCCGGCCGAACTGATCTCCGCTGTGGCCTACGATACGCCCGTGGTGGGCGGCGGCGGCGATCACGCCAACACGCTGCGCCTGTGGTCGGCGCGCGCGACCGAGCCGCTGTACCTGGACGATTTCAACCGCGGCGATCACGTGGGCGCGCTGCGCGACCGCGTGCGCACCGAAGCCGTCTCGCGCGTGCTCTATCCGGGCGACGATTCCGATGCCGGGCAGGAATTGCGGCTG
>PKZM01000110.1 GCA_003133065.1 Acetobacteraceae bacterium | reverse complement strand
TTCTTTCAAGAAAGAAGTCTTCTTTTTTGAAAAAAAGAAGCAAAAAACTTTTATCCTGTTCGCTGTGGCAGCGTGCGTGGCGGCTGGCATGCTACCGCCGGCGGCGCGGCCGTATTCGCGGATGGATTTGCCATGGTGGCGCGCAAGGTTTGAGGAGAAGCAGGCGGAGTTGAGGCGCGGGCCGGTGGATCTGGTTTGGCTGGGTGACAGCATCACGCAGGATTTCGAGATTGCGGGGCCGGAACCCTGGCGGGATTTCGCGCCGGTCTGGCAGCGGTTTTATGCGCCGCTGCATGCGGTGAATCTTGGGTTCAAGGGCGATGCGACGGCGCATCTGCTCTGGCGAATCGAGAACGGTGAGACCGACGGCATTCATCCGAAACTGGCCATCATCCTGATTGGCGCGAATAATTTCGGGCATCTGCACTGGCCGGCGGCGCCAACGCTGACCGGGATGGAGACGGTGATCGCAGCCCTGCGGCAGAGATTGCCGCAGACGAAGATTTTGCTCCTGGCGGTTCTGCCAAGCATTCGCAATGCGTGGGTGGATGCAAACACGGCGGAGTTGAACGCGGCGCTGAAGGCGCGCTACGCGCGTGCGCCGGACGTGACATACGTGGATCTTGGCTATCTGTTCGTGAAGAACGGACACGTGGATCCCGGTGCGTTTCTTGATCCGCATTTGACGCCGCCCGATCCGCCGCTGCATCCGAGCGCGCAGACGCAGGAGCGGATGGCGGAGGCGTTGGCACCTGTGGTGAGCCGGTTGATGGGTGATGGCGGAGGAGTGGGGCCGTAGGCCCACGGCGTAATTGTTCTCCAGCAGTAGGAGCGTTGGCGCGATGAAATTCCTCCTGGTCGCGGCCGTCGCCTCCCTGGGCGGCCTGTTGTTCGGCTACGATACCGGCGTGATTTCCGGCGCCCTGCCATTCATCAAGACGGATTTCGCGCTTGCCCCGGCCATGCAGGGGGTGGCGACCGCCGCAGTGCTGTTGGGCGCCACGCTTGGCGCGGCCGGGGCTGGCATCATCTCCGATCGGTTCGGGCGGCGGCGGGTGATCCTGGCCGTGGCGTTACTGTTTGTGCTTGGCGCCCTGGGCTCGGCTTTCGCACCGTCACTGGTCGTGCTGCTCGCGGGCCGGGCGGTCGTGGGCGTGGCCATTGGCATCGCTTCGATGCTCACCCCGCTCTACCTGGCCGAAATCGCGCCCAAGGCGCAGCGCGGCGCTATCGTATCGCTCAACCAGTTCTGCATCACTTTCGGGATCCTGGTGTCTTACCTCGCCGATTATGCGCTGACGGGGGCGTCGGCCAATTGGCGCTGGATGCTGGGGTTGGGCGCGGTGCCCGGCACCATCCTGTTTTGCGGCATGCTGACACTGCCGGAAAGCCCCCGCTGGTTGGCCGGCCAGGGCCGCATCGATGATGCGCGCGCGGCACTGCGCCGCACGCGGGCAAATGCCGATGTGGAACCTGAACTCGCCGAACTGCGCACGGATCTGCTCCAGCAAGGGGGTAGCGTGTCATCGTGGCCGGCACTGTTCGGGCATGCGGGGCGGCGTCCGCTCATCATCGGCGTCGCGCTGGCGATATTTCAGCAGGTTACCGGCATCAACACGGTGATCTATTACGCGCCAGGGATTTTCCAGAACGCCGGCCTATCGTCGGCCTCGGTGGCAATCCTGGCAACAGCCGGCGTGGGAGGTGTGAATGTGCTGATGACTGTTGTGGCGATGCGCCTGATGGATAGCGCAGGCCGCCGGCCCCTTCTGCTGGCAGGACTGGCCGGCATGATCGTGATGTTGCTGGTTCTGGCAGGCAGCTCTTATATCGGCGCCAAGGGGAGCCTGGCGGCCATCACCGTCGCGTCGGTGGCGTTGTACGTCGCGTTCTTCGCGATCGGCATCGGACCTGTATTCTGGCTGCTGTTATCGGAGATCTTTCCGCTGGCCGTGCGCGGGCGCGGGATGAGTATCGCGACGGTCAGCAACTGGGGATCGAATTTCGTGGTGACGCTGGTGTTCCCGGGCGTTGTCGCAGCCCTCGGCAGCGCCACGGCGTTTCTGATTTTTGGTGTGCTCAGCATATTCGCCTGGCTCTTCACCTACATCTATGTTCCGGAAACCAAAGGCCGCTCCTTGGAAGAAATCGAAGCGCAACTCGCCGCGTAGGGCCAGATGCCATAGATAAAAATTCTTTGCTTCTTTCTTTCAAGANNAGCTTTTCAGCCTGGGGCAGGCCCAGCTTGCGTGCCCAGGTTTTTAGCAGGCCGTAGCGGGAGATCTCGTAATGCTCCATTGCCTGGGCGCAGCCGATCAGCACGTCGTCAGCCACTTCAGTCTTGCCGAAATCTTCCAGATCCTCCTCCATCTCGGAGGTCAGCCCCTGCATCGCCTCGCAGGTTTTCGCACGCGCCGGCTTGCCGATGATCTCGAACACCTGCACCAGGCGCTCCACATGGCCGGCGCTCTCCTCGCCGTGCTGCTCCAACGCGTCGCGCAGGGCCGGCGACTTCGCGGCCTTGGCGCCTTTCTTCAGCGCTTTCACGGATTGTTTTTCGGCGTAGTACACATCCTTCAGCGTCTCGTGAAATGCATCATGCAATGTCTTTTCCGCGGCCATCCTAACTCTCCTGTATTGGCGTGGAGCCTCACCAACGCGGATACCCCCTGTGAGGCGCTACACACATTCGCATTCGTGATGTCAGTGTC
>PKZM01000212.1 GCA_003133065.1 Acetobacteraceae bacterium | reverse complement strand
AACCGGCTGACCAGGTTGATCTGCGCGTTCAGCCCCAGGCCGGTGCGCACGGCCTGCGCCACACATTCCCGGTTCGGCACCGGCAGCATGCCGGGGAACGCCGCATCCACGAAGCTCACCTGCGTGTTCGGCGCCGCGCCAAAATCCGTCGCCGCGCCGGAAAACAATTTGGATCGGCTGATCACCTGCGCATGAACTTCCAGCCCGCACACGATCTCCCAGGTGCCGGTGCTTCCCTCAATCGTATAGCTCATGCGGGCACCCCCGCGCGCAACGCGGGCTTGCCTGAAAACCCCGCCGAATCCTCGATCACCTGGCTCACGGCAAATACCGTCTCCTCATCATAGGGCCGCCCGATCACCTGCAAACCCAGCGGCAAACCCTGCGAATCCAGCCCCGCGGGAACCGACATCGCGGGCACGCCCGCCATGCTGGCCGGCACGGTGAAAACATCGTTCAGATACATCGCCACCGGATCGTTCATCTTCTCCCCTTGGGCGAAGGCGGCCGAGGGCGCCGTGGGCGTGAGCAGCGCATCCACGGTTGCAAACGCATCGGTAAAATCCTTCAGGATCAGCGCGCGCACCTTTTGGGCGCGCAGGTAATACGCATCGTAATACCCGGCCGAAAGCACGTAGGTGCCGATCAGGATACGGCGTTTGACTTCCTCGCCAAACCCTTCCGCGCGCGTGGCCTCGTACAGCTCCGTCAGATCCTGGCCATCCGCCCGCAGCCCAAACCGCACGCCATCATAGCGCGCCAGGTTGGAGGAGGCTTCGGCCGGCGCCACGATGTAGTATGTCGCCAGACCGTATTTCGTGTGCGGCAGGGAAACATCCACAATTTCCGCCCCCGCATCCCGCAACCAGTCCAGGCCCTGCTGCCACAGGCGTTCGATCTCGGCCGGCATGCCATCGGCACGGTATTCGCGCGGCACGCCGATCTTCAGGCCACGCACGCCGCGGCGGCACGCCGCCTCGAAATCCGGCACGGCCAGATCGATGCTCGTGCTGTCCTTGGGATCGAACCCGGCCATGCTGCCCAGCAGGATGGCGCAATCCTGCACCGTGCGCGCGAACGGGCCGGGCTGATCCAGCGAGCTGGCAAACGCCACCACGCCCCAGCGGCTGCACCGCCCGTAGGTCGGCTTGATCCCCGCCAGCCCGCAAAACGCCGCCGGCTGCCGGATCGATCCGCCGGTATCCGTGCCCGTGGCCCCCATGGCGAGCCGCGCGGAAACGGCAGAAGCGGACCCGCCGGACGACCCCCCCGGCACCAGCACCGCATTGCTGCCGCCGCTGCGCTTCCAGGGGTTCTCCACCGGGCCGAAGGCCGAGGTCATGTTGCTGGATCCCATGGCGAACTCATCCAGATTCGCCTTGCCCAGGAACACCGCGCCATCATGCAGCAGCCGCGCGGTCACGGTGCTCTCGTAGGGCGGCACGAAATTCTCGAGTATCCGGCTGCCGGCCGTGGTGCGCACCCCTTGCGTGCAAAACAGATCCTTGATCGCCAGGGGAATGCCGGTCAGCGGGCGCGCTTGCCCGGCGGCAATCGCCTTATCCGCGCGGGCAGCCTGCAGGGCGGCCTGCTCGTCCGTGACGGTGATGAAGGCGTTCAGGCGGGGGTTGAGGTCGGCGATCGCCTCGAGGTGGGCGAGTGTCAGCTCGGCCGCCGATATCTCCTTGTCGCGCAGGGCAGCGCGTGCGCCGGCGATCGTGAATTCGGTCAGCATCATTCCACCACTTTCGGCACGGTAAAGAAGGCGCCCACGCGATCGGGCGCATTGGCCAGGATCGCCTCGGCCTGGTTGCCGTCCGTCACCACATCCTCGCGCAGCCGCAGGGCGATCTGCGCCCCACCGGTAAGCGGCTGCACGCCGGCCACATCCACCTCGGAGAGCTGCTCGATCCAGCCAAGGATGTTGTTCAGCTCGCCTTGCAGGCGGGGGATGTCGGCCTCCTGCACGCGGATGCGGGCGAGTTTGGCGATGCGCCTAACGGTCGCGGGGTCGAGCGACATGGGGTGGGGGCTCTCAAACAAAAGCGGCCTTGGCGGCCTGGCAAGCGGCGGACCATAACGGCGGCCATGGCGCTCATCAACATCACCGCACTTCGGGCGTCCCTCGCCCCCGGCCAGCGGCTGATCGGGCTAGACCCTGGGGCGCGGATCATCGGCGTGGCACTCTCCGATGTGGGGCTGATGCTGGCCAGCCCGCACGCGGCGCTGAAGCGTGGCAAGCTTTCTGCCAACGCCGCGGAGGTCGCCGCCATCGCGCGTGCCCAGGGGGCTGGCGGCCTGGTTGTCGGCCTGCCGCTTTCGATGGACGGTACGCTCGGCCCCGCCGCGCAAGCCGCGCGGGACTGGGCGCGGGCGCTGGCGGAGGCCACTGCCCTGCCCGCCGCCCTGTGGGACGAACGGCTTTCCAGCGCCGCGGTGAATCGGTTTCTCATCAGCGAAGCCGACATGACCCGCAAGCGCCGCGCCGCCGTGGTGGACCAGATGGCCGCAGCCTACATGCTGCAAGCGGCCCTGGATGCTTCCGTAAACAGATGAAAGTTCTTTGCTTCTTTCTTTCAAGAAAGAAGATTCTTACACCTGTGCCTGCCTGAGGACATCGGACGCTGTCGCCCCCGCCGCCCGTAAGGCGCGGATCGTGGGCGCATGGTCGCGTTTGGAGAGGCGGGCGCCCGCTTCATCGGTGATCAGGCGATGGTGTGCGTAGCGGGGCGTGGGCCAGCCCATCAGGTGCTGCAACAGGCGGTGTAGGTGGGTAGCGGGTTTGAGGTCCAGGGCGCGCGTCACGAGCGTGATGCCGCACGCCGCATCGTCATGTGTGACGCAGAGATGGTAGCTGGCCGGCGCATCGCGGCGGGCGAGAATCACGTCGCCGAAACCTTCAGGGCAGGCCCGGATCTCGCCCTGATCCTCCTCCACGAACGTCAGTGCCGGCGCACGCGTCAGCGCGTGTGCCATATCCAGCCGCCAGGCGTGGGGGGTGCCGGCCGCCAGGCGCGCCGCGCGTTCGGCGGGGGGCAGCGCGCGGCACGTGCCGGGATAGAGCGGCGCGCCATCCGGCCCGTGCGGTGCATTCGCCGCCCCTTCGATCTCGCGGCGGATCTCCGCACGGCTGCAAAAACACGGATAGAGCAGGCCGCGCCGGCATAGATCATCCAGGCAGGCGCGGTACAACGGCAGGCGCTCGGATTGCCGCACCACGGGGCCGTCCCAGTTTAGGCCCAGCCAGCGCAGGTCGGCCTCGATGGCCTCGGCGTAGGCGGGGCGGCAGCGGTCCGGGTCGATGTCCTCGTGGCGGAGGAGGAAACGGCCGCCGGTGTCGCGGGCCCGGCGCCACGCGAGATGGGCGGAAAAGACGTGACCAAGATGTAGATGGCCGGTAGGGCTGGGGGCGAAGCGCGTGGTGGCGGGGGCGGGCCGATCATGACAGGCGTATGAAAAAGGCCGCCCCGCCTTGCGGCTAACCGCTTGCTTTGTCATAACCGGCGCGTTCTTGGCGGCGCATATTCTCTGCGACTCCTCTGCGGGCGTGGAAGCAGCGATGATGCACCTCCTGTAAGGAGCGCATTTTGCCGGATTGCGGCCTGCATTACCCTGCTCTTGTGCTGAACGCGGATTTCCGCCCGCTCTC
>PKZM01000191.1 GCA_003133065.1 Acetobacteraceae bacterium | reverse complement strand
TGGTCGATATGGGCGATGATCGAGAAGTTGCGGATATGGCTTAGCGGCGTATCAGTCATGGCTCACCACATAGGCCAAAACCCCCCTTCAAGGAAGCTTACGCGCCTGCCCTGGGTGACGCGCCCCAAGTTAAAAGTTTTTTGCTTCTTTTTTTCAAAAAAGAAGACTTTCTTTTCTCTTGCGCCGGTTGGTGCGTGGCGCACCCGGAAGGACTCGAACCTCCAACCCCCAGATTCGTAGTCTGGTGCTCTATCCAATTGAGCTACGGGTGCAGCGAGGCGCGGGATGTAGCCCAAGAGGCTTGTGGCCGCAACCCCTTGGCCCGGCAGGCTCAGGGCAGCGATTTCTCCAGCTCGCGCAATACCGCCTCGCCCATCACGCCGGTGCCGACACGCGCCGCGCCAGGGGCCATGATGTCGGCCGTGCGCAGCCCGTTGCGCAGCGCGCGCACCACAGCTGCCTCGATCTCGGCGGCAACACCCTCCATCGCGAAGGAATACCGCAAGAGCAGCGCGAAACTCAGTATCTGTGCCAGCGGATTGGCCACGCCGCGGCCGGCGATGTCGGGCGCGCTGCCATGGATCGGCTCGTACAGCGCATGGCGTTTGCCATCCTCGCGCACTTCGCCCAGCGTGGCAGAGGGCAGCATGCCAAGGCTGCCGGTAAGCATGGAGGCGAGATCGGACAGCAGATCACCAAACAGATTGGTGGTGACGATCACATCGTACTGCAACGGATTGCGCACCATCTGCATGGCGCAATTATCCGCCAGCACATGCGTCAGTGCCACATCGGGGTATTCGGCATCGCGCAAGGCGGTGATCACCTGCCGCCAGAGCAGGCCGCTTTCCATCACGTTGGATTTCTCCACGCTGGCGACGCGGCTCTTACGCTTGCGGGCGAGATCGAAAGCAACGCGGCCGACGCGCTCGATTTCATACGTGGTATAGACTTCGGTGTTGAAGCCGCGTTTCTGGCCGTCCGGCAAGGTTTCCACACCGCGCGGTTCGCCGAAATAGATCCCGCCCGTGCTCTCCCGCACGATCATCATGTCCAGCCCGCGCACGATGTCCGGCTTCAGCGTGCTGGAACTCACAAGCGGATCATACACGATGGCGGGGCGCAGATTGGCAAACAGCCCCAGCTCGCGGCGCAGCGTGAGGATGGCGATCTCGGGGCGGTTGGCAAAGCCGAGATGGTCCCACGCTGGCCCCCCGACCGCGCCGAACAGGATGGCATCTGCGGCGCGCGCGAGATCCAGCGTGCGGGCGGAGAGCGGCGTGCCACGGGCCTCGATGGAGGCGCCGCCCACCAGATCCTCCTCGATCTCGAAGGAGATGCCGCGCCTGCGATCAAGCCAGTCGATCACGCGCTTCACCTCGCGCATCACCTCCGGGCCGATGCCATCGCCGGGCAGCAGAAGCAGATTTTTACGCGCGGACATCGGGTTGGGTCCTCGGACAGGTAAGAAAGAATGTTCTTTTTTGAAAAAAAGAACCAAAAAACTTTTGTTCGTTTAGGTACGCACCGGCCCAGCGTGTCGTACACTTGGGAAAGGCGAAAGGGACAAAAGTTTTTTGCTTCTTTTTTTCAAAAAAGAAGTGCTTTCTTCAAACGGATGCTATCGCCGGAAGCCAAGGCTGGCTCTGCGCGCGAGACGCCTCGAACGCGTCGATGGCCTGGGCGTGCTGCAGCGTCTGGCCGATCTCGTCCATGCCCTCCAATAGCATGCGGCGGCGCAGTGCATCCACGGCAAAGGGAATTTCCTCGCCGCTGGGCCGTACCACGATTTGGCGCTCCAGATCCACGGTAATACGGGCATTGGCGCCCAGGCAGGCATCCTCCATCAACAGGTCGCAGATCTCGCGCGGCAGGGCGATGGGCAGCACGCCGTTCTTGAAGCAGTTGCCGTGGAAGATATCGGCGAAATCGGGCGCGATCACGCAGCGTATGCCAAAATCCAGCAACGCCCAGGGCGCATGCTCGCGGGACGATCCGCAGCCGAAATTCTCATGGGCGATCAGGATCTCCGCATGACGGTAAGGCGCCTGGTTGAGCACGAAATCGGGGCGTTCCTCACCCTGCGGCGTATAGCGCAGCGTGTCGAACAGGTTCTTGCCCAGGCCGGTGCGCTTGATGGTTTTGAGAAACCGGGCGGGGATGATCTTGTCCGTATCCACATTGGCCATCGGCAGCGGTGCGGCGACGCCCGTGAGCGTGGTGAAGGGGCGCATCAGATGAGTTCCCTGACATCGGTAAGCCGGCCTGTGACGGCGGCGGCGGCGGCCATGGCGGGGGAGAGCAGATGCGTACGGCCGCCGGGCCCCTGCCTTCCCTCAAAATTGCGGTTGGATGTACTCGCACAGCGCTGGCCGGGGGTCAGCTTGTCCGGGTTCATGCCCAGGCACATGGAACAGCCGGGTTCACGCCATTCGAAGCCGGCCTCGATCAGGATGCGATCCAGGCCCTCGGCCTCTGCGGCCAGCTTCACCAGGCCGCTGCCCGGCACCACCATGGCGCGCACGCCGGGCGCCACCTGGCGGCCGCGGACAACGGCGGCGGCGGCGCGGATATCCTCAATGCGGGAATTGGTACAACTGCCGATGAAGACCACATCGATGGGGATCTCTGCCAGTTTCTGGCCGGGCTGCAAAGCCATGTAGGCAAGCATCCGCGTCATGTCCGCGCGCTTTGCCTCATCGGCCACGCCGGCGGGATCGGGCACAGTGCCGGTGATGGGGGCCACGGTTTCCGGGCTGGTGCCCCAGGTGACCATCGGCGCGATCTGCGCCGCATCCAACACGACGGTCTTGTCGTAAACCGCCCCCTCGTCGGAAGCGAGCGTGCGCCAATGGGCCACGGCATGATCGAACGCTTCGCCCTGCGGCGCGTAGGGGCGGCCCTCGATATAGGCGAAAGTGGTCTCGTCCGGCGCTATCATGCCGGCACGGGCGCCGGCTTCGATGGACATGTTGCAGATCGTCAGGCGGCCGGCCATGTCCAGCGCGCGGATCGCCTCGCCGGCAAATTCGATCACATGACCGGTACCGCCGGCGGTACCGATGCGGCCGATAATGGCGAGCACGATGTCCTTTGCCGTCACACCTAGGGCCAGCGTGCCATCCACCCGCACCAGCATGTTTTTCGCAGGCCGCAGCAGCAGGGTTTGGGTGGCAAGCACATGCTCCACTTCAGAGGTGCCAATGCCGATGGCAAACGCCCCGAGCGCGCCGTGCGTGGAGGTGTGAGAGTCGCCGCAAACGATCGTCATGCCCGGCAGCGAAATGCCCTGCTCGGGGCCGACGATATGCACGATGCCCTGGCGCGCATCGCGCAGCGGGATGTAGGGAACGTGAAAATCCTTCACGTTCTGCTCAAGCGTTTCAATTTGCAGCCGGCTCTCCGGCTCCTCGATCGGCAGGCTTCGGTCGCTGGTCGGCACGTTGTGGTCGGTAACCGCCACGGTCGCGTCCGGCCGGCGCACGGGCCGCCCCGCCAGGCGCAGCCCCTCGAACGCCTGCGGCGACGTCACCTC
>PKZM01000107.1 GCA_003133065.1 Acetobacteraceae bacterium | reverse complement strand
GTCTCCACGCCGCCTTCGTTAATGCCGGTGCGTGCGAACAAACCCAGAGTGTCGGTGATGCCCTGCTGCAGGTTGGCCGAAATGCCGGTGCGGCTGCGATACCGCCGCACCAAAGCGATATCGGCCGGCTGCCCGGTTTGCGCGGCGAGCAGCGTCGCATCGTCGTAATCGCCCATGCGCCCACGGCTGAGAAACGCGGTGAATTTCAGCTTGCCGTCGCGCCCCCATAGGGTATGCCGCTCCTCGGTCTCGCCGACCACCTGAAACTGGCTGCCGCTGGTATCCAGCATGGGACTATTCGGCACCCTTGATAGAGCGAACCCGCCCAATCGCAGCGTCCACCAATCCTGGTACCACTCGACCGCCGTGCCATATGTGAAGCCCCAGGCGTCCGCCGCGTAGTCCAGCGTGCCGGCATCCACGATCGCCCAGTTGAGAAAATCGTTGCGGGGATCATGCGCATAGTCGTTGATGTCGAAAATATCGCCCACGCTCAGTTTGCCGAGCCAGAACACCGCGCGGTCCGCGGTGGTGCTGCCGCCCAACTGGTCGAGGCCCGGATCCACCTTCTGCACCGCGCCGCCCAGATCGACCACCTGGCGCAAATAGAGCTGCGGCACCCGCACATAGGGCTCTGCCTCGCCCACCTTGTAGGCCTCCGCGCTGCTAAAGGCCGCAACGCCCAGCGTGTTGCTCAGGCCGAACCCCTGATCGATCTCAGGGTTCACCCAGATCTCCGCCCCCGGCCACGGCCGCACGCCCGCATACAGCGTCGCATCAAAGGTCTCGTCGCCGCGGCTGCCGGGATCAAGGCTGTTCGGCCCTTGGACCAGTGAGCGGAACGCGGGGTGATACTGATCGGTATACGTGGCCTGCCCGTACACCGCCCAGATTTGAGGCGATCCCGCATCCGGTGCCGGCGCGGTCTGCGCCATGGCCACGGCCGGCAGCCAAAGGGTGAGTGCAGCCGCGCCGCGCAGGAGGTTGATCAACGGCTTACCCTCCGGCAGCGGATGCAGCGGCGGTGTCGCTTAGCGGCGTCATGGCGACAAGGGAAGAATGTTCTTTTTTGAAAAAAAGAACCAAAAAACTTTTGTTGCACTGTCGTGGACCCCGCCGGCAGCGCGCGCAAACAAGCCAAAGTTTTTTGGTTCTTTTTTTCAAAAAAGAACTCTTACTGTCTCACTTCCTCCGCTAATTTCATCCGGCATTCCTCCGCCGTCGCCGCACACCCCCCTTCCAGCCACCACGCCCGCACGCGCCGCAGCGCCTGCCCCAGTTTCGGCCCCGGTTCTGCCCCCAGCGCCAGCCCATCACGCCCTTCCAGCGGAAATACCGGCCGTTGCATCGCTGCCAGAACCTGCCGCGCGGTGCCAAGTGACGCCGCGTCCGCCGCCAGCCAGCTTCGCCCGATCAGCACCTCCGCCGGCTCCTCCGCCAGGCGCCGGCGCAGGGCCGCGGCGTCATCGCCCGCCTGGGGTGCCGCGCCGGTGCAGAGCTGCTCCAGGCGCTCGCGTTCAGCGCCCGACAGTTTCAGCCGGCCTGCAGCACCCTGCGGCACGCGGCCCACCAGTGCGGCCAGGCGCAGGAGCGGCTCCGCCGGCGCGCCGAGGCTCACCAGTTTGGCGAGGGACGCCATATCCCTCGCTTCGGGCAGCACCGCCGCCAGAACGCCCAGCCCCGCCATCAGCGCCAGTGTGTCGCGCGGATCGGGGATGGCCAGGATGCGCTTGAATTCGCTCCATACCCGCTCCGCGGAAAGCCGCCGCAATCCGCCTTCGGGCAGCGCGGCGGCCGCGCGAATCGCTGTAACCGCCGCTTCATCGGCCGGCTTGCGCCCGTAGCGGGCGAAGAAGCGGAAGAAGCGCAGCACGCGCAGGTAATCCTCCGCGATCCGTCTCGCCGGCTCGCCCACGAAGCGCACGCGGCCGGAAGCCAGGTCCGCCGCGCCGCCGAACGGGTCGTGAAGGGTGCCTTGCTGGTCCAGCGACATGGCGTTGATGGTGAAATCCCGACGTGCCGCGTCTTGGGTAAAATCGTTGGTCCAGGTCACGCGGGCGTGCCGCCCGTCGGTTTCCTCATCCCGCCGTAAGGTGGTGATTTCGAACGGTCGTCCGCCGCTGATGGCCGTGACGGTGCCGTGTGCAAGCCCGGTGGGAATCGCCCGCAGCCCGGCGCCGGCGAGGGCGGCGAGCACCGCTTCTGGCCGGTCGGGCGTGGCGAGGTCGATATCCGCGACCGTCCGCCCCGCCAGCATATCGCGTACGCAGCCGCCCACCAGGCGTGCCTGGGGCAGGGCGACCAGGATGGGTGCCAGGTCCGGGTCGCGCAGCATGATGGTCATGAGGGATGGCCCGGCACGATGTCGGTGCCTTGCAGGTGGGCGGGCACGTAGTGGCCGGTAAAGCTGCGATCCTCACCCAGCCAGACCAGGGCGAGGCCCAGCCCTGCGAGCAACAGCACCGCCGCGACCGTGCCGCGCAGGCTGAGCCCGCGCAGCCCCAGCAGCCAAGCGATGGCCAGAGCCAAAGGCACCATCAGCAGCGCGATTTCCGCCGCCCGCATTACTGATTCGTCCCGGCCGGGGATCGCAGGGCGAAGNNCCCCCCCCTGGCCTTTCTTCTCGTCTGTGTTTTAACAGCCCTCATGCCCATCACCATCCTCTACTTCGCCTGGCTTCGCGAGCGCACCGGCACCGGCATCGAGCAGCTTGTGCTTCCCCAGGGGGTTTCCACCGTGGCCGACCTGATCGTTTTTCTGCGCGGCCGCGACGCGGCCCATGATGCGGCCTTTGCCAGCCCGCTTGTGCGTGCCGCCGTCAACCAGGTGTTTGCCCGCCCTCAGACGCCGCTATCGCCCGGCGACGAAGTGGCCTTTTTCCCCCCCGTCACGGGCGGCTGAGATGCGCCGCATCCGCGTGCATCCCGATGATTTCGACATCGCTGCGGAGTCCGCAGCCCTTCTCGCCGCCTGCAAGCAGGCCGGCGCGCTCGCCAGTTTCACCGGCGTCGTCCGTAGCACATCTGCCCATCCCATTACCGCTCTTTACCTGGAGCATTACCCCGGCATGACGGAGGCGGCGCTGGCTCGCATCGCGGCGGAGGCCGAATCCCGGTTCGCCTTGCTCGGCTGCACGCTGATCCACCGCATCGGCACCCTTGAACCCGGCCAGAACATCGTGCTCGTGCTGGCAGCCGCGGCGCATCGCCAGCCGGCGCTGGATGCCACCGGCTTCCTCATCGATTTCCTCAAGACCTCTGCCCCCTTCTGGAAGAAGGAGATTTTTCCGGACGGCACCTCCGCCTGGGTTTTTCCGCGCGACGGGGATGCGCAAGCAGCCTCCCGCTGGTAGCGATGCGTCAGCTTCGCCTGCACGCCTTCGAGATGAACACGGTGGGCCACATCCAGCAGGGCCTTTGGCGCCACCCGCGTGACCAGTCGCGGCACTACACCCGGCTCGATCACTGGGTAAGCCTCGCCCGAACGCTGGAGCGTGGGTTGTTCGACGGTCTTTTCCTCGCCGATGTGCTGGGCACCTATGATGTGTATGGCGGCTCCCCGGAGGCCGCCTTGCGCGGCGCGGTGCAGGTACCTGCCAACGATCCGCTGCTGCTGATCCCCGCCATGGCGCATGCCACGCGCCATCTGGGCTTCGCCGTGACCGCCAATATCGCGGCCGAACATCCTTTCGTGTTTGCCCGCCGCATGAGCACGCTGGATCATCTTACCGCCGGCCGGATCGGCTGGAACGTCGTCACCGGTTATCTGGAAAGCGCCGCCCGCGCTTTGGGCCTGCCACGGCAGCCGGGCCACGATGCGCGTTACGATGCGGCCGATGCCTTTCTTGCCGCCGCGCGCGATCTCTGGCTCACCTCATGGGAGGACGGCGCCGTGCTGCGGGACCGCGCCGCCGGCATCTACACCGACCCCGCCCGTGTCCGCCCCGTCACCGCATCGGGCCCCGGCTGGTCGCTGCATGGCATCCACCTGAGCGAACCCTCGCCGCAGCGTGTGCCCGTGATCTACCAGGCCGGCGCATCGGGCCGCGGCAGGCGCTTTGCCGCCGAGCACGCCGAATGTGTGTTCGTCAACGCCACCACCAAACCCCAGGTCGCCCGCCTGGTCGCGGATCTGCGCGCGCAGGCCGCTTCGCTTGGCCGCCGGCTGCTGGTGTTCATGGGCGCCACGGTGGTGGTCAGCACAACCGCGGCGGCCGCGCACGCCAAGCATGCCGAGTATGAGGCCTACGCGAGCCCCGAAGGCGCACTGGTCCATTCCGCCGGTTCCATGGGCATCGATTTCGCCGCGCTGCCGCAAGATGCGCCGATCCTGGCCCCCGCCACGCAAGCCATCCTCTCCAATGTCGAGGCCCTCGGCGGTACCACCAAGCGCGCCTTCATTAACAGCCTCTCGCTAGGGGGCCGCCAACCTCCCATCGTCGGCGCGCCCGCGGAGGTAGCCGACGCCCTGATCGCGTGGTCCGAGGCAGCGGATCTCGACGGGTTTATCCTGGCGCGCACCGTTACGCCGGAATGTTTCGTGGATTTTGTCGATCTCGTCGTGCCCGAACTGCAATCCCGCGGGGCCTACAAGACGGCGTATGCGCCGGGGACGCTGCGTGAAAAGCTGTTTACGTAAACAGGAAGATCTTCTTTTTTGAAAAAAAGACGCAAAAAACTTTTAAACGGCTGTCGCGGACTCGCCGGTAGGGTACGCCAAGGAACAAAAGTTTTTTGGTTCTTTTTTTCAAAAAAGAACACTTCCTTTCTTCCTGCCCAACGACCCAATCACCCCAGCAGCGACCACCGTACTCGCCGCAAACAGATACAAAGCCGCCTGATAGCTCCCCGTCACATCATGAACACGCCCGGCAATCACCGGCCCCAGCCCGGCCCCCACCACAAACGCAGAGAGCGCCCAGCCATAAATCTGCGCGAAATGCCGCAAGCCAAACAAACGGCTTGTGAGAAACGCCAGCAGATCCACCTCCGCCCCCGCACAGGCCCCCACCAGAAGCACGGCCGGAAACACGCCCACGCCGCCGGCCAGCAACAGACACGCCACCGCCGCTGTCAGAACGAAAATGCCGCCCACAATGGCCGCCGGAAACCGGTCCATCAGAAAACCCAGCAGCAAGCGCCCGCAAATCACCGCATAGCCGAAAAACCCCATCATGAATCCGATCCGGGCATGGGCAAACCCGCGATCCTGCAACATCACCGGCAAATGCACGATCAGGCCGGCGACCCCCAGGGAAATCAGCACGAACGCGAACACCAGGCGCAAAAACGCGGAACTCCGCAACGCCGCCGCGGTCGCCATCCCCGCCGGCGCGGCAGCAGCCCCAACACGCGCTGCCTCGCGCAGGCAGAAAAACGTCACGGGCAGCCCAACGCCGATCTCGATCGCCGCCATTACCCGGAACGCCCCGCGCCACCCGAATGCCGCGATGCTGCCGCCCACCACCGCGGGCGCCAGCACCGCGGCCATCCCCGTTCCGCTCAGCATGATCCCCAGCGCCAGCCCGCGCCGGCGCGCGAAATGCCGCGCCACCGCCCGGCTCCATACGATCGGTGAGGTTCCCGCCCCGAGCAGCGACATCACGAAAAACGCCGCATCNNTTGCGCCAGCAGCCCCACCGCGCGCCCGCCAAACCGGTCCACCGCGCGCCCGACAAATGGATAAACCAGCACCGTGCCCGCGCTATAGCTGAGCATCCCGCCGGAAATCGCTCCGCGCGACCAGTGCAGATCCGCCGCGAGCGGCCCCACGAACTGCCCGAACCCATAAAACATCAGCCCAGTGGTCCCGAGCCCCACCCCCACGGTCGCGGCAAACAAAATCGGCCAATATAGTCCGAACTCGGAGCGCTCGTCCGGGGCCATTTGAAGTTGCGCGTCGTT
>PKZM01000166.1 GCA_003133065.1 Acetobacteraceae bacterium | reverse complement strand
CTAACCGATGCGCAAATTATCGACGCTGCCGCCTATGTCGGCAGCCGCAGCCCCTGGACCCGCGCCGAGATGGAAGAGACTATGCATGCCGAAAATGTGGAGCCGCCGCCTCGACGCCGGTAGAACGCAGTAAGGCTTTGGCTCCACACGTCCAAGCGTCCGCCCGCGACCGTGGCGGAGGTCGACCTCGATCGACCCGTCGGCAGGTGGTTTAACATCCACGCGGAATACCCGGTAAGGAGTGACTTGGTTGCAATTGGATTTAGGCGAGTTTGCTGGAGGGATTTTGGTATGGGCGCTGAAATCGTCAGCATCACGAAAGAGGTTTTGACGGATGACACCTCCCTCGCCAACAAAATACTGGCGCTGAACAATACACACGCCCAAGCGCTTTCCTGGCTTGATTCTGAACGGTTGTGTCATCTCGTGGCGGAGGCGTTCTTCGCCGGGACAGTGGGCGGGGTCGACGGTCTGCTTATCGCATTCGATCAGGATGCCGACTACGATAGCCCGAATTTTTTGTGGTTTCAGTCTCGCTTTTCCCACTTCGTTTATGTGGATCGTGTTGCCGTGGCGCCCGAAGCGCGAGGACGTGGCCTTGCCCGAAGCCTATATCTTGAGCTGTTCAGCAAAGCTGCGCTGAGTGGCCACGATAAAATTGTTTGCGAGATCAATCTGACGCCGCCGAATCCTGAGTCTGACGCATTCCACGCCGCACTCGGATTCACGGAGATTGGCTNNGGCTTCCTGCGAGGTGATCCAGCGGCAATGGGCGGCGACGGTGGTCGCACGACCTCAGATCGAGGCGTGATGCTGCTGGGGGCGGCCGAGCACCGGCTGGAGGTGGCGCGTCGGCTGGCCGCGTTGATCCCTGATCCGCGCAACCCGTCGTTCATCACGCACAGTGTCGCCGATATTCTGCGCGCGCACATTGTGGCAATTGCTTGCGGCTGCCGCCTTTCTGTCCCGCGAACGACACTGGCTTCGATACGCTGGCCCGCCCGAGCGGCGCCGTTTTCATCGCCCCTGGCCTTTCCGGCCGCCGCCTGCCATATCCCCGGCCTTAAACGGAGCCCCCCTCGCCTCACCATGATGTATTTCAGCCGGGCCAAGACCCTTGCCATCGTCGGCGTTTGCCTGCTGGGGGTGCTGCTGTGCCTGCCCAATTTCGTGGCAGCACCGGCGCCATGGGTGCCATGGCGCGGGGTGCATCTGGGGCTGGATCTGCGCGGCGGGTCGTATCTGCTGATGCAGGTGGATATGGCGGCCGTGGAGCACGAACGGCTGGATGCGCTGGCCGATAACGCCCGCGCCGCCCTGCTGGGCGCGCATGTGGGCTACCAGAACCTCGCCGCCGAACAGAACAACCAGCGCGTGTTCCTGCATCTGCGCGACCCCGCGCAGCATGATGCGGCCATGGCGGCGCTGCGGGCGATCCCGGAAGGGGTGCCGGGCGAGTTCACGGTTGCGGACCTCGCCGCCAATAACGTGGCCATCACCCTCTCCCCCAGCGCGCTGGAACAGACGGCCACCCATGCCGTGCAGCAATCCATCGAGATCGTCCGCCGGCGTATCGACGAGACGGGCGTGGTGGACCCGCAGATCGAGCGGCAGGGATCGGACCGCATCGTGGTGGAACTGCCCGGCGTGGAGGATCCCAACAAGATCAAGGATCTGCTGGGCAAGACGGCGAAGATGACGTTCCATCTGCTGGATCCGACCGCCATCCCCGGCGCACCGCCCGGGCCCGGGGTGGAACTGCTGCCGATGCAGGACAATCCGGCCGAGAAACTGGCGGTGATGAAGCATGTGGAGGTGGATGGCGCCGACCTGACCGATGCACGCGCCGGCACCAGCCCGCAGGATGGGACCTGGGTGGTGAATTTTACATTCAACAGCACCGGCGCGCGGCACTTTGCCGCCACCTCGCTGGCCAATGTCGGCAAGCGCTTCGCCATCGTGCTGGATAACCAGATCCTCAGCGCGCCGGTGATCCGCGAAGCGATCACCACCGGGCACGGCCAGATCAGCGGCAGTTTTACCGCCGAAAGCGCCAATCAGCTCTCCGTGCTTCTCCGCGCCGGCGCGCTGCCGGCGCCGCTTTCGGTGGTGGAGGAACGCACGGTGGGGCCAGAGCTGGGGGCGGATAGCATCCGCGCCGGCGCGCTCTCGCTCGCNNGCATTGCTGATCAACCTGGTGCTGCTGATCGGCATCCTCTCGCTGTTCCAGGCAACATTGACGCTGCCGGGCATGGCCGGGCTGCTGCTGACGCTGGGCATGGCGGTGGATGCGAACATCCTGATCAATGAACGCATCCGCGAGGAGGCCAAGAACGGCCGCACGCCGCTGAATGCGATGGAAACGGGGTTTCGCCGCGCGTTCTCGACCATACTGGATAGCAACGTGACGGCGTTTCTGGCCCACGTGATGCTGTTCGTGTTCGGCACCGGGCCGGTGAAGGGCTTCGCACTGACCATTACGGTGGGTATTGCCACCACGCTGTTCACGGCGACCGTGCTGGCGCGGTTNNGAAGCAAAAAACTTTTAACTTTTGGTGCGGGCCTCGCCGGCAGCGTACGCCAGGGGTAAAAGTTTTTTGGTTCTTTTTTTCAAAAAAGAACATCCTTTCTTGTTTCTTTTTGGAAGTCCCATGTTCACCAAACCCCTCTTCCGCTTCGTCCCTGACAACACGACATTCGCCTTCATGCGGGCGCGGTATTTCGGCCTGGTCGGCTCGTTCCTGCTCTCGGCCGCCTCGATCGGGTTGTTTTTCTATCCCGGGTTGAAGCTGGGGCTGGATTTCACCGGCGGCATCACCATCGAGGCGCGGACACAGGGGCCGGCGGATTTTAGCAAGCTGCGGGCGGCGTTCGCCGCGGCGCATGTGCCCACCGCCGGCTTGCAGCGATTCGGCGCGCCGGATGACGTGCTGATCCGGCTGGATGCACAGGCGAGCCCGGCGGCCAACCAGGCGATGCAGCGACAGGTGGAGGTGGTGCTGCAAAAGGCGCAGCCGGGCACGAAGGTGTTGCGTAATGACGTGGTCGGCGCCTCGGTGAGTTCCGAGCTGCTGCAGAACGGCATCCTGGCGCTGGTGATCAGCCTGGCGATGATCTTCGCCTATATCTGGTTCCGCTTCGAATGGCAGTTCGCGGTGGGCGCGGTGGTGACGCTGCTGCTGGACGTGACCAAGACGATGGGATTCCTGGTGCTGACGCGAATCGAGTTCGATTCGGTCATGGTGGCGGCGATCCTGACGATCATCGGCTACTCCACCAACGACAAGGTGGTGGTGTATGACCGGGTGCGGGAAAACCTGCGCAAATATAAGACGATGCCGCTGCGCAGCCTGATCGATCTGTCGATCAACGAGACGCTGAACCGGACCTTGGGCACATCCAGCACGGTATTTCTGGCGAGCGTGCCGCTGGCGCTGTTCGGCGGTCCGAGCCTGTCGGGATTCGCGATGGCGATGCTGTTCGGAATCGCCATCGGCACCGTTTCCTCGATCATGATCGCCGCACCCATTCTGCTGCTGCTGGGCGAAAAGCGGTTGCGGCGGGATGTGGCGGCGCCGGCTTCCAAGGCGCCGGCCTAGAGCCTTCCCCAACGGGCCGGATGATGCTCTCGAAACGAGGCCTCAGTTGCCGACAATTTGAATGCGGAGATATGCGTACACCTTGTCTTGGTGACGTTTATCCAGGTAACTTATTAGATACGCCGGGTGTATTTTTTTAGTCAAATGTTCTAAATCTTCTCCCCCGGCCGCTGTGCCGGCGTTTGGAGGCTGAAATCCTTTCCGTGGAGTCCCTGCCGGCACGTTCAGGCCAAACCCAGAGGGTGTTGCTCGTGGGGGGCGGCCCTGTGTGGCATGATGTGGTGCAGCAAGCGGCGCGCCGCATCGGGGCGACGGTAGAGGTGCAGCCGGATGCCAAAGGCGCGCTCGAATCCATGATGCCGCAGGCGCTGCCCGCGCATCGGGCGGGGCGGGCGATACATGGCGAGGGCTACACGCACGTACTGGCGGCCGCTGCCCCGCGCTCGCGTGCCGCGGATGCGCTGGCCGGCATGCTGGACGAGGTGATGCCGGCGCGGGGGCGGCTGATCCTGTTGGGCAGCGCGCCGGCCCGTGGGGATGCCATGGCGGGCTGCGTGCCCTTGGCCGACGTGGCGGCTGTGGAGGCTGCGCTGCTGTGCAGGCCGGAGCAACGCCAAACCGATTTTCCCCCGATCGGCGCAGCGGATGTCGAGTCGGCGCTGCATGGCGGCTGCTTGCGCATGCGTTTCCAGCCCATCGTCTCGGCCGCCGACCTTAAACCGATTGGGCTGGAGGCGCTTGCGCGGCTGCATCACCGCCAGCGTGGGATCCTCCATCCGAAGGACTTCATCCCCATGACCATCGCGTGCGGGCGCGAGCAGGCGCTGACGAGTGTGGCCGCGGCACGAACCTTTCTCGACATCGGCAGCCGTCTCAGCGGGGCCGCGCTGTTTGTAAGCCTGAACCTGCCCCTCTCCAGCCTGGTTGCGGATCTGGCGGTGCAGCATGGGGTAGCCCTGTGCGGATCGGCGGGCGTAGCGCCGGGCAGTATCATGCTGGAGGTGTTGGAGAGCCCTACCCTGCCGGACCTGCCGCGCCTGCGCGCGGCGCTGGAGCGATGGCGGGCGGCCGGCTTCCGCATTGCCATAGACGATGCGGGGCCGGCCTTGCCGCATTGGCGCGCGCTGATGGATCTGCCGTTCGATGTGCTGAAGCTGGATGGCGCAATGGTGAGCGATCCGGACGAGCATGCGCTGATGGCGCGGATCGTCGCGGCGGCGAAGGCCCAAGGGCGGTTTGTGGTGGCCGAGGGCGTGGAGGACGTAGCCTGCTTGCAGCGCGCGCGGGATGTTGGGGTGGATGCTTTACAGGGCTTCATGTTCGCGCGGCCGCTGCCGGCGCTGGCGGTGCCGATCTGGCTGCGGCAATGGGGCGAAGCCGCGCGATCACGCCCTGTATGACATGTGCCGCGCTATCGCACACGCGCCGGCAGCGCGCGCAAGGCAACACAGGTTTTTTGGTTCTTTTTTTCAAAAAAAACACTCTTCCTCCGCCGCACCCCGTTGCCTGTCCTTACTTGAGCACTTTCAAAACACGACGTCCCACCCTCAGGACATATGAAACACCACGGAAAGGGCGACGCCGAGCAGCGGCATCAGCAGCAATGATGCCCAGACGGCCACGGGAAGATATCCCTGCAGCCGGCGGGTCACCCTTTTCATGTATCCTGACCTGCTCATCAAACCTCGCTCGCGGCGGCGGGCTTATCGGCCGCTCCCACGGTTTAACTTACATCCAGTTGGGTTGCAGACTATTTCAGAGTTGTTACCTCACAGGTTTGTGTTGCCGCTGCCCATTCGGCGTTATCGACGGCGCGATCCCTAAGCGGCTAAGGAAGTCTTACGTAATTTGAAGGCTTTAGGGTATGATCCTATCCCGGGCTTTAGCGGCACTGATATTCGAGTGCCGGTTGATGGTACGGGCTTTGATGTGCCGCGGATGTTTTGTATCCAAGATCGTATTCGTCGCCGGGGCCGGATACATGTTCTGTCCATGGGACCTGATCCCGAACCGGCTGCCAGTGATCGGCTATTCGGATCAGGCGGGTTTTCTGATCGCGGGGCTGCTGCTGGCGCGGTTTTTCATTCCCGTGGAATTCGATATCGCGGTGGCGGGCGGCAGTGCGGTGTGTGCCGGCGGCCTGGGCCGAATACGCGCCGGGATGCAATCAGCATCCCTGGTGCAGTGGCTGGCATTGCGGCGGCGGCTGCTTCGTTTGGGCCGGCGGCTGCGCCATATGGAGGTGCAAGGCTTGCCATGCCTGCTGGACGGCGGGGCAAGCGGCGGCATGCTGTTCCGGCTGCTGGGATATCGGCTATACTGGCGATTGCGATCTGGTTTGGCGCCGCGCCGATCCGATAGCGATGCCATGATCGTGATCGGTGGCGCGGCCCGCAGCGGCACCACATTGCTACGGACCATGCTCGGCCGGCACAGTATGATTGCGAGCTGCCCGGAAACAACCGTGTTCCTCAAACGGATCTCCTCGCCAGAAGCGATTGCCGAACGCCTGGGATGGGATGCGTCGCAGATCGAGGCATGGCAGCGCGAAAGCCGCTCCCAGGTCGAATTCATCGGGCGGTTCGCCGAGGCCGTGCGGCACAGCGCGGGCAAGCCGATCTGGGTGGAAAAGACGCCGAAGAATGTGTTGCGATTTGGCTTCGTGCGCCGCCGCTTTCCGCGGGCGCGCATCGTGCACATCGTGCGCGATGGTCGCGATGTGGTATGTTCCTTGCGGCGCAAGCCGTTTGCAAAAATAGATACCACATCCTGGGATGGCGCCCATGCGGCACGGCGCTGTGCGGTGCAGTGGCGCAACAGCGTGAAAGCGGGGCTACGGTTTCGCGGCGATCCCCTGTATCATGAGCTGCGCTACGAGGATCTGGTGCGTGAACCGCAGGCTACGCTGTGCGCGCTGCTGGCGTTTCTTGGGCTGCCGTGGGAGGCCGCGATGCTCGCCCCCTCACCCGCCGACGGCGTGGATCCGTATGAAAGCCGGGCGGCGGAGCCGATTTTCGATAGCTCGATCGGGCGGTGGCGCACCGACCTCTCCGATTCTGATCGCAGCGCCACCCTGCTGCTGATCGGGCCGCAACTGATGGATCTTGGCTATCAAGCCGGGCTGGCTTGGGACGCGCGGGAACCGGCGTCGGCGGGGGCCGGGCTGGCGCAGGCTTCGGCGTAGAGGGCGGCCACAGCCTCGATCAGCACGCGATCGGGCTGTTTGAAGCGGTCGAGCTCCGGGCTGTCGATATCGAGCACCCCGGCCAGCCGGCCGGCGATGGTGAACGGCACGACGATTTCAGAGCGTGATGCGCTATCGCAGGCGATATGGCCTTCGAAGAGGTGGACGTCGGGGACGACGATGGTCTCGTTGCGGGCGGCGGCGGTGCCGCAAACGCCGCGGCCGAGCGGAATGCGGGTGCAGGCTGGCTGGCCCTGGAAGGGGCCGACGACGAGGGTTTCGCCGTGGAGGAAGTAGAAGCCGGCCCAGTTGATGCGCGGCAGGCGCAAGAAGAGCCAGGCGGCGGTGTTGGCGGCGTTGGCGATGGGGTCGGGTTCGCCGGTGAGGAGGGAGCGCAGTTCGCTGAGCATCGACATATCCCAAAAAAAGCCCTGGCGCTCCGCAGGGCGAAGCCGGGGTCTGGGGCTTTGCGCCCCGGCCAGGGGGCAAGGCAGCACCAGCCCCTCGGTCTTACTCTGGTTTGAATGTCAACGCCGCCCCGTTCATGCAAAACCTCAGTCCGGTCGGCTGCGGCCCATCCGGAAACACGTGCCCCAGATGACCGCCGCAACGCGCGCAATGCACCTCCACACGCCGCATCCCGAGCGTGCGGTCCTCCGTGGTGCCCACCGCGCCCTCCTTGGGCGCATAAAAACTCGGCCAGCCGGAGCCGCTTTCGTATTTGGTGGCACTGTCGAACAGCTCGTTCTGGCAGGCAGCACACAGAAACCGGCCCTCGCGCTTTTCAGCGTTCAGCGGGCTGGCGCCCGGCCGCTCGGTGCCATGCTCACGCAAAACCCGGTATTGCTCGGGGGTGAGCTGCGCCTGCCAATCTTCTTCGGATTTTTTCACCTCGTACGGTCCGGCTTCCATCGCGCTGCCCTTTCTTCGGCCTGATTTGGCAAGATGTAGGGCGGCACCCCAGCGAAGAAAGGCCGGGGTGCGGAAGATCGGCCGGCGAAGGCTCGTCCTTGTGTCGGGCATGCGGCTGACCTCCTTTTCGTGCGGCCGATTTTTATGCTGGCCCATGGTTGCTGCTGCCTGCCGCGCCGCCCATCCCCGACCTTGGCCCTACTGGCGCGGGGCATCACCCCGCCATGAGCCGTGATGCCTGAGCGGAGGGGAAAATCCAATGATCAGGCCGAGCGCGGCGCATCATTGCCAAGACGCGATAGCCGGGGTAATCGCAGCAAGAAGATTGAACATCATACCCCTTTCTCGCGAGGCACCATTCCAACGACACCGCACCCACGCGTGATCATAACGGGGGCCGCGGGGCTGGTTGGTCAGAATCTCATCCTGCGCCTGAAGGAAGGGGGGATTGCCGCGATCACGGGGATCGACAAACATCCACATAATACGGGGGTGCTGCGCGCCCTTCACCCGGATATAGACGTGATCGCAGCCAATCTGGCCGAGCCGGGCGGCTGGGCCCAGGCATTCCGCGCGGGCGATGTTCTGATCCTGGCACACGCCCAAATCGGCGGGCAGGACGAAGAACCGTTTCTGCTGAACAACGTGATTGCCACGCGCAACGTGCTGGATGCCGCGCACGCCGGGGGCGTTGCCTATATCGTTCATATTTCGTCTTCCGTGGTCAATTCGGCTGCCGATGATTTCTACACGCGCACCAAGCGGCAGCAGGAGATGATGGTGGCCGATTGCGGCATACCGCATGTCATCCTTCGGCCCACGCTCATGTTCGGCCTGTTCGACCGCAAACATCTGGGATGGCTGGGCCGGTTCATGCGGCGCTGGCCCGTGTTTCCGTTGCCAGGCAACGGCCGGTTCGCGCGCCAGCCGCTGTACGTGAAGGATTTCTGCGCCCTCATCATAGAGTGCCTGCACCGCAGACCCGCAGGCCAGAGCTACAACATTTCCGGCCTTGAAGTGATCGACTATGCCGATCTGATACGCGCCATAAAGCGGGCAACGGGCGCCGCCACTATCGTGGTGCCTATCCCGATCTGGATTTTTCGGCTGCTGCTCCAAACTTACGCGTTGATCGACAAGGACCCGCCTTTTACCAGCAGGCAACTCGCGGCGTTGACGATCCCGGAACTGTTCGACGTCATTGATTGGCCAGGCTTGTTCGGTGTGCAGCCAACCAAGCTCGCCACGGCATTGGCGGAGACATTTCAGTCGGGTCCGTATGCCGATATTGTGCTCGAGTTCTGAGCGTGTCGCGCGTTGTTGTCATCGGTGCGGGGATCATGGGGTTGGCGGCGGCGCATGAAGCGTTGCGGCTGGGGCACGATGTGACCGTGTTCGAGGCAGCCCCACAGGCCGGCGGCATGGCAGCCCACATGATGGTGGGAGACATGTCCACGGAACGGTTTTACCATTTTGTATGCAAAACGGACTTTCCTACATTCGACCTGCTGCGTGATCTTGGCATCATCGGCAAATTGCGCTGGGTGGGCACGTCGATGGGATATTTCACCCATGGCCGCCTGTACCGATGGGGAGATCCGATTGCCCTGCTCCGTTTCCCCCACCTCAGCCTGATCCAGAAGATCCGGTACGGGCTCCTCTCCTACATCAGCACCAGGCGGAACCGATGGGATGCGCTGGAGCAGCAGAGCGCACGCGCGTGGCTGACGCGCTGGTGCGGAAAGTCGGGCTACGACCAGATGTGGAGCAAGCTGTTTGAGCAGAAGTTCTTTGAATATACCGATCATGTATCCGCAGCCTGGATGTGGACGCGGATACGGCGGGTAGGGCGTTCCCGGCGCAGCCTGATGCAGGAGGAACTTGGTTACATCGAAGGTGGCTCGGAAACCCTCGTCGCGGCAATGATGGATGCAATCACGCACGCCGGCGGCACGGTCCATCTGGGTCGCCCCGCAACGCGGATCGACACCCATGAGGGACAGGTGACTGCCGTTACCGCCGGGAGCGAAACGGTGCCTGCCGACGCGGTGATCTGTACGGTGCCCACACCGCTGATCCCGGATCTGGTTCCGGACCTGGCTGAGGACGCCAAGGACGCCTACGGCAAAATCGTCAACATCGGCGCGGTATGCGTTGTTATGGCACTGGAGCGGAGCATCACGCGGCATTTCTGGGTCAACATAAACGAGGCCGACATCGAAGTGCCTGGCGTCATCGAATTCTCCAACCTGCGGCCGGCATCCAGCCACATCGTTTATATACCTTACTATATGCCAACGAATTTGCCGAAATGGTCATGGAGCGATGAGGCATTTATCAAGGATGCCTTCCTGGTGCTGAAGCGTATCAACCCCTCGCTGCAGCAGAGCGACGTGCAACATGCCCATGTCAACCGACTGCGGCACGCGCAGCCGGTATGCCCGCCTGGGTTCAAGGCAACCCTGCCGGCGATCCAGACAGCGATCGGCGGTCTGCAGATTGCCGATACATGCTTCTACTATCCCGAGGACCGTGGGATCGCCGAGAGCATACGGATCGGGCAAAGCATGGCCCAGGCCATCGTGGCGCCATGACCCGGCAACCTCGTCAGTTCTTGCGGTTTCTGGCCGTCGGCGTGGTTGCAGCCTGCGTCAATATCGGCGCGCGGGCGATCTTCAACCTTGCCATGCCCTACGAGGCGGCGGTGATTCTCGCCTTTCCCTGCGCACTGGCAACGGGATTTCTGCTCAACCGCCATCTGGTATTCACGGCGTCACAGGCAGTCGGCGGCGGCAGCGGCCAGGCGCTACGCTTCACGCTGGTAAACCTTGTGGCACTCGTACAGGTATTTGCCGTGGGTGAGGTGCTGGCCCGGGTGGTGTTTCCGCGGATCGGATGGACGTGGCACGCCTTTACCCTTGCCCACGCCATTGCCGTGGGCTCCCCGGTGTTTACCAGCTACTTTGCCCATAAGCATTTTTCGTTTGCCAGCGTCTCCGGCCCGGATGCCGACCCGCCTGTGGCAGCAGGGGTGCAACAGGGCCCCGTTGTTGGTTCAGGTTGACCCGGTCGTTGCTATCATCATGAAGCAAGTGTTCTTTTTTGAAAAAAAGAACCAAAAAACTTTTAACACTTGCGTACGCTGCCGGCGACTCCGCGACAGCACAGTCAAAAGTCTTTTGCTTCTTTTCTTCAGAAAAGAAGACCTTCCTTCCTACTCCGCCATTGGCTTCCTGCCGACCACGAAGAACTGCGCGCCGAGCACCCGCCACACCAGGGGCACGCGAAGATACAGAGCGACGAGCGCGGGGTGCTGAGGCAAGGCGCTGCGCGTCGTGAACGGCAGGAAGCGGGGCGTCACCTGATCGAGCCCAAAGCCGCTGAGAAGCAGGCCCTCAGCGACCGTGGCATGGCTCAGCGGCAAATAATGGTCGATGAAATCCCAATACGCCCCGGGCACATATCGTATGTTCGGCCCCATGATCAGGAAACGGCCACCTGGTCGCAGCACGCGATATACTTCGGCAAATACCCGCTTCAGGGCGGCTTTGTCCGGCAGATGCTCCAGGAAGTTGGAGGTAAAGACAACATCGATCGTACCGGAGGCCAAGCTTAGATCATCCGCAGGCGTTGCGAGAAACTCGATGCCGGCGGCGAGGTGATGGGGCGTATCCGGGTTGACATCGACCCCGATTTTTCGGGCCGCGGCAATGTTGTTGATAAACTCGCCAAAGCCGCATGCCAGGTCCAGCACCGCATCGCCCGGATCCACATACCGCTGGAAAAAATCCCGGCACAGAACCCGCCAGATGGCGCGCTTTCCCGGCAGATCCGCCTCACTGAAGCGGTTCCGATAGATCGAGGCAAGATCGTCCGCTTGTGTCGTCATGCCGTCATGCTCTAGCGCAGAAGCGCGATCCCGTCCATCGGATCAAAACCACCTCACCGCCAAGCTCACGCAGGCGGCAAATTCACCCATATCTGTGGACCAAGTTGCTCCACTTTCGGGTAAGCGGCTTCGATTGCCGCTTTCACAGCCACGGTCCGGCGGGATGCCTGAACCTGGGCGTCACCGGCGGTGATGATGAACGCAAACCCATGCGCCTGGATCATGTTCACCAGTGGCGCTTCATCCCACAACCCCGTTTCGGCCAATTCGGTAACGATCGCCGGCTCGTAGATCACCCGTTTACCCGCCTGCATGAGCAGCGTCATGTTGTCAGAGGCGACGGGTTTGCTGGCCGACGCAATCCGCTCCACCAACTCCTGACTCAAAGCGAGCGCGTTTGGGTCGTGCAGATAGGTAGCCAGCCGCGCCGGCATGAAAACAAGGTAAACAAGAATGGGCATGAGTAGCGCGAGCAAGCCTGCGCTGCCCCTACGGCCAACGGCGCCCCGCGCAAGGTCGGCAAGTGCCACGCCCACAATAGCGCAGGCCACCACCAGCCATTCGAAGAGATAGTTAAAGTTGCTCCCCGATTTGAAGGTCATCACAAGAGTGCATGTGCTGAAAAACACATACGTCGCCAAGAGCGCACGGCATGCGACCGCGCGGTTCGCCAATCTGGCAATAAGCCTGGCGCGCAGTCCAACACGGCAGCCTTGCTCACCAGACGCAGAGTCGCGCATGGGATTGAGCAAAACAGGTATGCTGGCAAGCGCGGGGATGGCCACGAACAGGCTCGACCGCTCCGCCCAATACGTGTTGTAGAATGACTGAAGGGAGAAACGATTGATATTATAGCCAACGATATTGAGGAGAAATCCCCCATGGGTGATCCATTGCAGCAATCCCAAGGCGCCTAGCCCAATGGTGCCGACGATCAAAGCAGCCAGCAGCGCAGAACGTGGGTTCCTTAACAAGGTAACAAGGAACAGCGCTATACCTGCCGAAACCTGCGTCTGCTTTGTGAAAACCGCGCACAGGCAGAGCAGCAATCCGATGAGCGTTGGCGCAAACCGCCCGTTTCCGGCTGCCCCCACCAGCACGCCCGCCATGGCGAAAGCGATGGCGGTCGCATCTACCCGCATCACCATGCCCCATACATGCACCGCATGCAGGCAGAGCAAGAGCATCGCCGCGATCGCCATGGCGAGCAGATCGGTAAGGCTATACGGCTGTCCTGGAACGCGCACGGCCACACCGACAGTTGCGGCCACGCAGACCGAAATCGACAGTGTGGACATCACCGAGACCAGCCGCCCGGCAGCCAAGACACTTGGCATCACATAAGCCAAGGCCCGCGTGATCAGATGGAAGAGCGGCGGATAATGAAACACAATGAAAGGCAGCGATTGGGAACGGCTATACATTGACGGTCCTGGAATCAGCACCGCCTGCTGCCAAACGATGCCTTCGCCATAATCAATTTCGAGAGGTGAGGCGATGGCAGCCGCAAAGTCCTGCCAAGCCCCCAGGACATGAACGGCCAATAGACCCAGGATCAGCAGTATCGGGCCGTAAATCAGTACGGACGAAGATACGCGCAAAGATGCCGCCTGCCGGCCCATCAGCGCCTCGGCCGCGCGCGCAGGAGCATCTGTTTGCCAATTGGCTTGAAGGGTGATGCGAGCCAGGCTCGGATCAGGAGCGGCCGCACAGGCAGAGAGCCTTTCACCGATAGCGGCATGAAGCGCGGCTGTATGTCGAACACGTCATATCCATTGGCGGTCAGGTAGTCCGCGAGGCTGACATGCGAATATACCGATTTGTGGTCGAAGTCGTCGAAATACTCTCGATAGGCGTAGCGGTAATTTGGCTGGAGAATCGTCAGTGTCCCCTCGTGTGACAATTTACGCCGTAATGACTCGAGTACGCGTGAGAAATCCGCCTGGCTCAAATGCTCAAAAAGATTGCTCGCAAAGGCAAAGTCCACCGCGCCGTCGTCAATGAATTCAAGATCCGTCACGCTTCCAACATGGAACTCTATCCCTGGCATCAAGAATTCCGGAAAGCGTTCCCACATATCAACCGCAATCCGGCGGCGCGCGCGCACGGCATTGATAAAGTTTCCATAACCTGAACCCAAATCCAGCACGCAGTCCTGCGCGTCCACAATCTTGCTGAAAAAATAACGCCAGAGACTCTCCCACAGCACATCCCGCCGCTTGTCCTGGGGAAGTCGACTGCCGTGATAATCGATCGCCGTCATGACCGCACAAATCTCCAGCTCGTCACGATCCCCAGGATCATGCGTAGGCCGACAGCGAGGGCCCGCGCATTGCTGGTATTGCCGCCCTTGCTGATGCCCACGCGCGGATGGAACGTGATGGGACATTCCACCACGTCACAGCCGGAGGCGAGTGCCACGTCCAGGAAATGCGCGTTAAACTCCAGGTTCACGGCTGGCGTCAGTTCCGGCATCAACGTCAACAGCGTCGCACGCCGGCAGAGTTTGTAGGTTGTGCCAACATCGGTCAGCGTGCTGCGGCCAAGATGCTTGGCTTCCAGCAATTTTCCGGTGAACAGATTGCCATAGTAAATGAACGTGCTGAGCTGGGTCGACCGCGCGCGCAGGCGCTCCACGGTGCGCGTTCCGTTCACAATGTCCGCGTGCGGTATGTAGGCGAGCAGCTTGTCGATGTCGTAGGCACGAAAGGTGCGGTCGCCCTCGCACAGCAACACAAGTTCCCCAGAGCGCAGGATCGCTTCCTGCAGGCACCGAAACACGCACTGCCCGTAGCCCTGCTTGGTTTCATTGAACACGATCGCGCCGGCCGCCCGCGCCCGCTCGATCGTGCCATCCTGGCTGTTGTTACTGACGACGATCACCTCGCGTACCAGCGGATGCTCCATGAAGTCGCGGACCGAATCGCCGATGCTGGCCTCATCGTTATAGGCCGTCAAAGCCACAATCACACGCGGGTCCACGACAGCGTCATAGCGGACTTCCGCTCGGGCGGACCGCTTATATGCCAGCAACACGAACAGATCCGCCATGGCCAGGATCAGTCCCAGCACGATGGGCACGCCGCTATACCAGACAATGGCCTCGTTGACGGCCAGAAAAACCTCGTTGTACGGCAGCAGATGACGCGGCAGGGCGAGCAGAACACCGCATAGGAAAGTCGCCAGGCCGAGCGTCAGGAGTAACATCCCGTACATCAATAGACGGGTGTTTTGTCCGTTTCGGATGACGCTCATGAGGGCGTTCGGTTACCACGGTTTGTGGAAGAAGTCACTTGGTCCTTTTCNNGCTGAACCCGCTCTAGGGAGAATGGCGTCCCCCCGCGGGCAGGCGTCGGAATTCAGCCATGCTTCACCCTATAGAGGTCCATGTCGGGCGCATGTCCCACAAGGACGAGGTTGCCGGGAAGGGGCGGCGGATCGAAGCCGAATCGCTGCACCAACACAAAATCGAATTTTTGCGGCCAATCGAAATGATAGAGCCGGGCACCAAACCCGTCCCCCGTCTCCGCTCCCGGCGAATCGGCGCGGGACAAACCCTCCCATAGTTGCGCGGGCGTGATCGGCAACCCGTTGGGCGTGCTGGAAAGGCGGAATGCCGGACGCACGTGCACCGTCGTCAGCCCGTTGAACAGCGTGGGCACGAACGCGTCGCGGTCGATCACCGCCACCAGCGGCATGTGCCAGATCGTGCTCAACGGCTCGCGCTCCCACCCCGTGCCATGGCCCGCCGGGTTCACCACCAGCAGGCGCGCGCCGCGCGGCAGTGCCGCCAGCACCTCACGGGTCTGCGCGATCTGACGATCCACGCGGCTGAGCACCACCCAGGCATCCGCGGACTTGGCGGCAAGCAGTACGGTGAGGCACCCGAGGGCCGCCAGTCGCCATGCGCGTAGGCTGCCGGCGGCGGGCGATACGAACGAGGCGCCGGCCACGAGCAGAAGCGCCACCACCCATGGCAGGCGCAGGTCCATACCCCAAGTACTGGCCAGGACATGCGGCATCGCGATCGCGGCCGCGGCCAAGACTGCGATCGCCGGCCAGAGCGCGGGCGCGATCCGAATATTCCGCCAGACCGAAACGACCGCGGCAAGACTGGCGACAAGCACCAAGGCATTCAGGCGGTCGACGAAAAACATCTCCGGAGAGATCAACGCCATGAGCTTGGCCGCGATATTGCCATACTGGGTGTTGAGAGCGCCGACATAGCCGGCACTGACGCGCAAGGTGAAAGCGAAACCGAGCGCAGGCACGGCTTGCGCGAACGCGGCGGCAAAGTCTGCCGCCACACGCTGGCGCGGCCGAAACCGTACGCCCCACGCAACCGCCACCTCCCACCCCGCGACACATAGGCAATACGCGCCGCACGCGAAGGCATGGCCAAAATACAGCGCAACCACGCACGGCGCGAAGGCGGCCGCGCGCGGCCAGCGCGGCCATGCTGCGGTGGCGATCCAAGCGGCAAACAGCAGCAAGGCAAAAGCCACCGAAAACAGGTAGTTCAGAAAACCCAGCGACAGGAGAAAATTGGCACTGCACAGGAAAGACGCCGCTGGAATAAGGCTTAGGCGCCGGTGCACCGCGTAATGCACGCATGCCGTACCCACAACCGGCAGCAGCATGCAACCCGCCACAAAAACCTTCCCGGCGAGATAGATGGGCAGCACATGGGCCAGCAACGGCACCACCGCATCCATCGCCAGATACGGTATCGGCGCCCACGCGACCTGATAGAACCGTTGCAATTCCGGGGACGTGGCGATGCTGGCAAGAATGTGCATACGGGCAAGGTGGTTGAGGTAGTCGCCCAGCCCGAGATTATCGACGGCGAAGATCGGGGCGATGGTGAGCGCGGCGAGAAAACAATAGGCAAAAAAGTAAGAAAGACCTTCTTTTCTGAAGAAAAGAAGCAAAAGACTTTCGACTGTGCTGTCGCGGACTCGCCGGCAGCGTACGCAAAGGGTCAAAAGTTTTTTGGTTCTTTTTTTCAAAAAAGAACATTCTTCCTTCGCTTCGCCTCCCTCCTTAAGCGCGGCGCAGGATTCGGTCCAGCACCCGCGATTCGATCTCCGCCAGCGCCGCCCCTGCCCTGCGCGGGCGCGGCAGATCCACCGCCAGATCCAGCGCGATGGCGCCGTCCTCGATAAGAAGGATACGGTCGGCGAGGATGGCGGCTTCGGCCACGTCGTGGGTCACCAGAACGGCCGTGAAGCCGCCGCGCTGCCACACCGATTCGATCAGGGATTGCATCTCCAGGCGCGTCAGCGCGTCCAGCGCCCCGAGCGGTTCGTCCAGCAGAATAAGCTGGGGGTCGGCGGCAAGGGCACGGGCCAGGGCGACGCGCTGCTTCTGGCCGCCGGAGAGAACACGCGGCCAGTCGCGGGCCCGGTCGGCCAGGCCCACGGCGTGCAGGGCTTCGGTTGCGCGCGGGTGGTCGGCGCGGGGCAGGCCGAGGGCGACGTTATCCAGAACGCGACGCCACGGAAGCAGACGGCCATCCTGGAACATGATTCGCAGGCCGGGGGCGGCCTGCCGAGGTGATTGGCCGCCGAGGCGAACCTGGCCAGCATCGGGGTGATCCAAGCCGGCCAGCAGGCGCAACAGCGTGCTCTTGCCACTGCCGCTGCGGCCGACGATGGCGACGAACTGGCCGGGAGCGACGTCAAGATCGATATCGGTCAGCACGGCGCGCGTGCCGAAGCGGCGGGTGACACCGCGCAGGCGGATGGGCAAGCCGTGGGCGGGGGAAACCGGCATGTCGCCCGCGATGTCACGCGTCAGGCTGGGGGCAAGGAAGCTCATGCCTGGCTGAACGAGGGATGCCATGCCAGGGCCTCAATTTCGATGAAGCGGGCCAGCATATCGATCAGTTTGCCGAGCACCGCGTAGAGGAGGATGCCGAGCACGACGATGTCGGTTTGCATGAATTCGCGGGCGTTCATGGTCATGAAGCCGATGCCGGAATTGCCGGCGATGGTTTCGGCCACGATCAGGGTCAGCCACATGATGCCGAGCGCATAGCGGACGCCGACGAGAATAGAAGGAAGCGCGCCGGGGAGGATCACTTCCCGGAACAGGGCCGGGCCGGTCAGGCCCTGCACGCGGGCCATTTCCAGCAGGCCGGCATCGATCGTGCGGATGCCGTGATAGGTATTGTAGTAGATCGGGAAGAACACGCCGACGGCGACGAGGAACACTTTTGCCGACTCGCCGATGCCGAACCAGACGATGATCAGCGGGATCAAAGCGAGGTGCGGCACCATGCGCAACATTTGCATGGTGCCATCGAACAGGTTTTCGGCGAGGCGGCTGATGCCGGCGGCAAGCCCGAAACAGAAGCCGAGGCTGCCGCCGATGGCGAAGCCGGTGGCGGCCCGCAGGGTGGAAATCAGCACGTCATGCGGCAGCTCGCCGGTACGGGTAAGATGCCAGAAGGCGAGCAGCACGCGATGCGGCGATGGCAGCTTGCGCTCCGGCACCGCGCCGGTTGCCGATAGAAGTTCCCATATGATGAGCAGCGCAACCGGCACCACGCTGGGAAGGAGTGCGCGCGCCATAGGTACAAGTTCTTTGCTTCTTTCTTTCAAGAAAGAAGCCCCCGCGGCGCGGAAAACAGCCCCCGCGGAGCGGAAAAGAGAAAAGCTCTTCTTCTTTTCTGAAGAAAAGAAGCAAAAGACTTTTACCCGTTCGCTCATCAGCTGGCAGCCGCCAAAAGGGGCGCACGCTCGTTGGCGATGATTTCGCCGAACGGGCCGTTGAGCGCGACGGTGGCTTTGGGGGCGGTGCCATGCGCCAAGGGCAGGCGGGGGAAGAGCAGTTCGGCGACGCGGTAGGCTTCCTCCAGATGCGGGTAGCCGGACAGAATGAAACTTTCCACGCCGAGGTCGCGGTATTCCAGCAGCCGCGCTGCGACCGTGTCCGCGTCGCCCACCAGGGCGGTGCCGGCGCCGCCGCGTACCAGGCCGACGCCGGCCCAAAGATCGGGGCTGATTTCCAGCTTGGCGCGGTTGCCGCCGTGCAGTGCCGCCATGCGCTGCTGGCCAACGCTGTCGTAGCGGGAAAACACCTTTTGCGCCTCGGCAATCACCTTGTCGTCCACGTAGCGGATCAGGTCGTTCGCGGCGTCCCAGGCGGCGGCGCGGGTGTCGCGCACCACGATGTGCAGGCGCAAGCCGAAGCGGAATTTTCGGCCCCGCTTTTCGGCGGCGGCGCGGGCGGTGGCGATCTTGGCGGCCACATCGGCCGGCGGTTCGCCCCAGGTGAGATAGACGTCGCAATGGTCGGCGGCCACCTCGATGCCGGCGGGCGAGGAACCGCCGAACCACAGCGGCGGATAGGGGGATTGCACCGGGTGGAAGGCCAGGCGGGCATCCTCCACGTGGTAGTGCTGGCCCTTGAAGTTCACCGCCTCGCCGGACATCACGCGGCGCCAGATGGTGAGGAATTCGTCGGTCATGGCATAGCGTTCATCATGGCCGAGCCAGAGCCCATCGCCCTTCAGCTCAACGGGATCACCGCCGGTGACGACGTTGATGAGCAGGCGGCCGTCGGTTGCTCGGTCCAGGGCCGCCGCCATGCGGGCGCCCATCACCGGCGAGACCAGGCCGGGGCGCAGCGCGATCAGGAAGCGAAGTTGCCTGGTGGCGGGGGCGACGGCGGAGCCGACCACCCAGCTATCCTCGCAGGAACGGCCGGTGGGCAGCAGCATACCCCAGTAGCCAAGCTGGTCGGCCGCCTGGGCCACCTGGCGCATATAATCGAAGGTCAGCGCCCGCCCGCCGGTGGCGGAGGCGAGGTAGCGGCCATCGCCGTGCGTGGGCAGGAACCACAAAAGCTGCATGTCAGTCTCCAGTCGTCAGTCGTCAGAACGTTGGCGGCTTGGGGAGGGTGGCGTCTTTGATGTCGATCTTGTCGGGGATCAAGTTGAGACTGGCGAAGACGTCGGCGATGTTTTGCTGCGCGGCGAGGATCGGGGCGTCGATGGGTTGAACGCCGAAACTCAGGCGGTCGATCGCGAGGCGGACGGCGGCGGGATCCATGCCCATGGCTGGCGCGAGAAGCTGGACAACCTCGGCATGGTGAGTGCTGGCGTAGGCCTCGGTCTGTTTCAGATCCGCCAGGAGAACCTTCAGAACTTCGGGGTGGGCGGTGGCGAAATCGCGGGTGGCGAGGAAAAATTCGCGGTTCTCGTCGATCACGTGGTCGTGGGCAGCAACGCCATCGGCGATCAGCCGGGTTTTCAACGCGGTTTGCGCGGCGGCGAGATAGGGATCCCAGATCGCCCAGGCATCGACGCTGCCGTTCTCGAAGGCGGGGCGCGCGTCGGAGGGCTTCAGGTAGACGGGCTGCACGTCGATGACAGAGAGGCCGCCGCTTTGCAGCACGCGCACCAGCAAATTGTGCACGTTGGAGCCGCGGTTGAGCGCGATCTTCTTGCCGCGCAGGTCGGCGATGCTGTGGATGGGGGAGGCGGCCGGCACAATAATGCCCTCGCCATGCGGGCTGGGCGGCTCTACGGCGACATAGACAAGCGGCACGCCGGCAACCTGGGCGAAGATGGGCGGCGCGTCACCGGTGATGCCGAAATCGATGCTGTCGGCACCCATGGCTTCCAGCAGGGCCGGGCCGCCGAGGAATTCGGTCCAGGTGACGTGCACATGCAGGGGAGCAAGCCGGGTTTCCAGCGTCGCGCGGGCTTTCTCAACCACAAGGGTGCCGTATTTTTGGTAGCCAATGCGCAGCGTCTGTTCCTGCTGGGCGGCGGAATTGGGGGCTGTGGCAGCCAGGCCAGCGATGGCCAACACCACGAGATACGCAAAGCTTCGACGAGGATACATCACACGGGCGCCCTAATGCCTACTGTCCAAGTAGGATATGCCGGCCTGGGTGGCAAGCGCCAGGAACCGGTCGCGGCGCCATCGCGGCTGCCCTCGCCTTCCCGTGACCGGGTGGGCTCAGGCTGACCCCCTTCTTGTTGTCGGCAGACCAGTCTTTGGGTGCATACATATCCGTCGNNACGGGCGTCACAGGAGTTCCAGTCAGGCTGAACCCGCTCTGGCGCGGCCCGCGACAATGGTGGAGTGTATCCATCTTGGGGTTGTCGGCGTGGAGGGGCATGAGCGGGCCGCGGGTCAGTGTGCTGGTAACGACGCGGGATGGCGCGGCCACGATCGGCGAGAGTCTGGACAGCGTCTTCCGCCAGACAATGGCCGATTTCGAACTTCTGGTGGTGGACGACGGCTCGGTCGATGGCACGCCGGCCATCCTGTCCGCGATTGGCGATCCCCGGTTGCGGGTCATGCGGCACGAGCGCGCTTTGGGCATTGCCGGCGCCCGCAATGCAGGGCTCGCCCTGTGCCAGGCGCCCTATGTGGCCATGCTGGACCATGACGATCTCTGCCTGCCGCAACGGCTGGCCGCGCAGGCGGATTACCTCGATCATCATCCGGGCACTGTGCTGGTGGGCGCGGCCGTGCGCATTTTGAGCGGCACATCGGACGTTGGATCCGGCCAGCCCGCGCGGGTGGGGCCGGCAGGATTGCGGCTGCTGCTGCATATGGGCAATCCGCTGACCTGGTCATCGGTGATGTGCCGGCGTGATGCACTCGCAGCAGTCGCGGCGGGTGAGCCGACGCTGCGGGCGGCGGCCGAGCCGGCCGATGATTTCGATCTGTATCACCGGCTGCTGGCTTATGGCGAGGTGGCCCGGCTGGACCCCGTGCTGACGCTGTATCGCTGGCATGGCAGCAATACATCCCACCGCCGCGCGGTTCAGATCGCCGCGCGCGCGGCCGAGGTGCTGGCGCGTGCATACGCCCCCTGGTTCGGCGCGGAGTCCGAAGCGGCCGCGGCGCTGGTCATCCGCCATCTCAGCGACCGCGCGCCGGTGCCCGATGCGGCAACGTTGGACCAGGTGCTGGCGATCATCGCGCGTGTGGCGCGGGCATCGCCGGGTGGCTGCGAGGTGCAGAGTCTGGCCGCCGCGATGCAATGGAGCGTGCTGCGGGCCGCGGTGCGCGGCGGGCGCCCCTGGCTGATGGGCGGCCGCTGGCGTCATCGGGGTTCGTCCGCGGATACGATGACGTCCATGGCGATCGGCGGCATCCGCGCGATCCGGCGCAGATTGGGCGCCCGAGCGGCGTCAGCAGAAATTGTTCTTTTTTGAAAAAAAGNNGACCCAAAAAACTTTTGCCCTTTCGCGTGTGATTTCGGCACGGTCCGCGACAGCACAAACAAAAGTCTTTTGCTTCTTTTCTTCAGAAAAGAAGACCTTGCTTCCTGGCCCGTCGGGGTCCTGAAAATACAGTTGACGCCGCGGCGCAGCGCGTCACATTGCGGCGCCCGATCCGGGCTATGCGAGAGATGTAGGTCTATGCGCGGTTCTTCGTGTTTGGCGTGGTTCATCACCCTGCTGTGTGCCGGTACACCCCAGGTTGCATTTTCGGCACCTTTTACCTTGACGACGCTGTTTGCTTTCAACAAGACCACGCATGGCGGCGGATCGACCAATGATAGCGAGGTACCGATCGGAAGATTCCTTTACGGCACCACCAATGGCGGCGGCATTGCCGGCAACGGCGTCATCTACCGGTTGGACATCGCCACCGGCTCGGAAAAAATCCTATATTACTTCACCGGTGGCGCCGATGGCTGCTCCCCCAACGGCATGACACTCTACAGGAACGTGCTGTACGGCACCGCGATTGCCTGCGGTGCCGCCGGCTACGGAACGGTTTTCAGTATCGATCTCACAACGACAACCTTTCGCACGCTGTACAGTTTCAGCAACGCCGCCGATGGGTCCTATCCGCAAGGCAATCTGCTCAGTTTCGGCGGCTATCTGTGGGGAACCGCGGATTATGGCGGTGCCAACGGGGCCGGCACCCTGTTCAGGATCGATCCCTCCAGCGGTAACCTGACCTCACTGCATAGTTTCGGCGCGGGCAGCGACGCGGCCAATCCGCCCAACGGCCTGATCGCCTACAACAATGTTCTCTACGGGGTCACGCAATACGGCGGTATCAACAACACCGGCGCGGTATATTCCTATGATCCGGTCAGCGGAATGGAAAAGGTGGTCTATGCGTTCGGCGCCTTCGGCGGCACGGACGGGTATCGTCCCGCCAGCCAGTTGCTCGTTCAGTACGGCGCCATTTTTGGCACTGCGCAAGCTGGCGGCACGCGCAATGCAGGGGTGATCTTTCGGGTTAATCCAAAGACCGGACAGGAAAAGGTGGTTTATAATTTCACCGGCGGTGTGGATGGCGCCACCCCCTATAATGGCCTCTCCGTCGTTCCCGGCAACCGCGCCTACGGCGTTGTCTACGGCGTCGTCAGCGAGGGCGGCACACACGACAAGGGCACGATCTTCTCCTTCAATCTTACCACCGGCAGTTTGACGACACTCTATTCCTTCGCTGGCGGCACGGACGGCTACTTGCCGTATTCGCAATTAAGCGCAGCCAGAGGAACGTTCTACGGCAATACCGCCGGCGGCGGCGGTCATGGCGGTGGAGGAACGATCTTTTCATTCACGCCGTAACTTATGAGAAGAAAGGTCTTCTTTTCTGAAGAAAAGAAGCAAAAGACTTTTGGTTGTGCTGGCGCGGCTACGGGATTGTGAGGAAAGACGAAGGAAGGAAGCGGTTCTTTTTTGAAAAAAAGAACCAAAAAACTTTTGTTCCCGCAGGTTTCGCGGTCCAGGGCGTGTCGGATCGCAGGCACGGCGCGGCTTGCTTTTGCTAACCGAGCAGCCGTCTGCACTGCGCAAACACCTCACGCGGCTGCAAGCCGGTGAGGCAGGCCAAGCCGCGCGGGCAATCGGAGGCGAATTCCAGGTAGCACGGGCTGCAGACCATGCGGCGCCGGATCGCCATGGACTGAGACCCCAGCGGCGCCCATTCGGCGGCGTCCACCACGCCGGAATGGATGCCGATGGTCGGCACCCCGAGCGAGGCCGCCAAATGCTGCGGGCCGCTATTATTGCCCACGAACAACACGCAGGCCCTCATCACATCGGGCAGGTCCGCCAACCGGACACGGCCAACCAGAGACTCCACGCAGCCGGGTGCTGCCACCGCACGGCGCATGACATCCTCGGCGATCGCCGCCTCCTCGGCCGCCCCGATCAGCACCACGCTCACGCCGGCCTCGCCGGTCAGCAGATCGACCAGGGCGGCGTACTGCGCCGGCGGCCACTGGCGCACGGTATTGCCCACACCGGGATGCACACACACGATCGGCCGGGCGCGGAATTCCGCCGGCAAAGCGGCCAGCGACGGCACGGCAGCGGCGGCCAAAGGCCGCGCGTTCGGCGGTAAAGCCTCGGCACGGCAGGCATCCTCGGTCGCCGACACCAGCTGGATCAGGCGCTCGGAGATATGGCCGCGCTTGGCAACCAGCTTGGTGTCGCCCTCCCATTCCAGCGCCACATCGAGGAACGGGAACTGGTTGCCGCGGTCATAGCCGGCAAGCAGCCTGGCACCCGAATAGGGCAGCACGTGGCGGGTTTCGGATTGCATGCGCAGATCGACGGCGATGTCATAGTCGCGCGGCGCCAGCCGCGCCTGCAGGGCGGCGAGTTCCGTCACCCCGACATCCTTCTGGCCGTCGCCGGAACGGGCGTGGAAGAAGTCGAATACGATAATCTCGCCAAAGAGCGGCGCCTCGCCGGGGCCGGGCGCGCGGCGGGCGAGCTCTGCGGTGGCGGCCGGCGCCAGCAGATCGATGGTCGCTGCGGGAAAGCGCCGCCTGAGGCTGCGCAGTGCTGGCAGGGCTGTGAGAAAATCGCCGATATGGTCGAGCTTGACCGCCAGGATGCGCGCCACGCGCTCCGGCGTCGGGCCGCGACGGCCGACGAACAGCAGGCCGGGGGGCTCGGGGTCCGGCCCGTAATGGTCGGAATCCGGGGCCAGGCGCCGGCTGCGGAACGGGTCACCGCGCAGGAAGCTGGCGCGCCAGCTCCCCTCGAAGCGATCCTCATCGTAGCTGTCCTGCAGGCTGGCGCGGCTGGCGAGCTCGTGATGGATCAGGCTGACATGGGGGGTGAAAATCACCGCAAGCCCCGCCTGCCAACTGCGCAGGCAGAAATCGAGGTCGTTGTTGACCACGCTATGGGCTTCGTCATAGCCCCCGAGCCGGGCGAAAACATCGGCACGCACCATTTGGCAGGCACCGGTCACGGAGATCATCTCGCGCGCCACGGTGGCGATGCCGAACGGGCCGGGATTGGCGGCATCGGCGAAGCGGAACGCATGGCGCGCATGCGTGTCGGCCAGGTACTGGCCGCCATGTTGCACCTTGCCATCCGGATAGAGCAGCCGCGCGCCAACCACGCCGACGCCGGGGTCCTGCGCGTGTTCGAGCAGGGCATCCAGCCAGCCGGGGTCGCGCACCTCGATATCGTCGTTGAGGAAGAGCAGGTATTCCCCGGTCGCCGCGCGCGCACCGGCGTTGTTGAAGCGCGACCAGTTGAACGCATCCGGCATGTCGATCACCTGGTCGGCGTGCCGCCGCAGCCAGGTGCGCGTTCGTGTGTCGGCCCGCTTCGTGTTGTCGACGATGACGATCTCCACCTCGCGGCCATCCGGCCGGGCGGGCGCGCTGTTGGCGCGGATGGTCTTCACCGCGATGCGCACCAGGCCACGGGCTGCGCAGGTGGGCATGATCACCGAGACGCGTCCGGGCACGATCCGGCCGCTGCCGCCGCGCGCGGGTTTTGCGGCGCGGATGTCCCGCCGGACCCGCCAGGTGCCCGCCACGCTGCCGGGAATAACGCTGCCGGAGAGTCGGCGGCGGGCCAGGCAGGATGTCAGCGCCGCCTGCTCCTCGGCCGCCGTATCGGCCGCCGGGCCGCGCTGGCACAGCACACGCTGCACATGGCGAATCGTTTTCGCATGCTCGGTGAGTCGAAGCACCGTGTCGTAATCTGACACGCCGGGCAGGCTCGCCTCGGTCAGGCCGCACGCGGTCAGCAGCTCTGCGCTCGCGCACCAGGGGCGGCCGACATAATTCATCGACAGCAGCAGCTGGGGCGACCAATCCGGCTTGAAGAAAGGCTGCACCCGGTTCTGCGCCGGATCGTGACGCAGCTCGTCGGCATAGACCATATCCGGGCGGGCGGCGCCGGCGGCCTCCACCGCCAGTTCGAGCAGGGCATCGGCCCCCAGCAGGTCGCCGGCCCGCAGGCACAGGATGAAGCGCGGCGCGGCCGGGTTGCGGCTGGCCTTGGCAGCCTTGGCAGCCGAACGGCGCGGGGCGGCGCGGGCATTCGGCGGCGCGGGTTGCACCGGTGCGAGCAGGCTCACGCGGCCCGGCATGGACTGGTCTGCCAGGGCCTGCGCGGCGGGGGGTGGCGCACCGGCACATGAGACGACCGCCTTCCAATCGGGATAGGCTTGCGCGTGCAGCGTCTCAAGCGTGGCGCGCAGCGCCGCCAGATCCTCCCCCTGCCCTTCCGCGGTCACCGGCACGGTGACCAGGACATCGAATTGCGGCTGTACGCCGAGGCGTTGCAGCAGATTCAGCCCGAATTCCGCCTCTGCGGGCGGCAGGTCCCGGCGTAGGCCGCCCCCGGGTGGTACCGCATCATAGGGTTCGACCGTCAGGCTGAAGCCACGCTCCACCACGGCCTCCGCACCGCCCGGGCCAGCTTCCGCCCTGGCGACGATGCGGATTCGGTGGGTGCCCTCGGGCAGCGAGCCCGGCGGGAGTACCAGGGCATAGCCGGCCCGCAGCGATCCCTTGTACTCGGGATAGGCTGCACCAATATCTTCACGTCGCATACCTAAGTATGCATTTCCGAGCGGCGTCTCGTCGCAATAGATCGACACGCTCTCGATTCCCTGCCGCGCGACGGTCCAGCCGCCGATCGTCAGGGCGCCGCGCACTGTCTCCCGGGCACGATCGCCATCGAGCTTCGGCCGGTCCACCTCCAGGCGCATCCCGGCCACGGCCGGCTGCGTGCGGTGCGGCGGCTGCGCGCCCGATGCAGCGGGGCGGGCAGGCGCGGGTGCGGCACCTGGCAGGCCCTGAACAACCACCGGGTGCTCCAGCACCCGCTGCGCGCCGCCGCGCCCGGTCAGGCGCAGCGTGACCGTATGCGCGCCCGGCGCGGGTGGGCGCGGCAAGTCGAGGCTGAGCAGAAATCCGGACCGGGCGGCATCGGGATCATCGGGAAAACGGCGGCCCACATCGGGGCGCGGGCGTCCATGCGCAGCCGGGCCGGCGGCGATGCCGTCCAGCTCCACATGGATGGATCCGATACCGCCGGGTGCGATGGCCCAGCCCCCAACGGTGAGCTTGCCAGCTGGCGTGAGCGTGGCCGCATCGCAGGAGCAGCGTATGACGCTGGCCGGGCCGGCAGGCGGGGCGGGCACCACCAGCGGTGGCAGGGAGACGGGGACAATCGTTTGCCGTGTCTGCCCATTGCCGTCGGTTGCGGTGACGCGGACAAAGCCGGGGCCGGCGGCCACATCCTCGCCGAGCTGGTGCACGAGCGTGAACCCGGACTGGGCTGCATTGGCATAGCCGGCATGCTGAGTTGGGATATCGGTGCGCGGCAGGCCATGTTTTGCTTCGCCCAGTACCGCCTCGCCGAGCATCACGGTCACCGCATGCATCGGCGCGCGCGAGATCGCCCAGCCGCGTACCCGCAGCGTGCGATCGGCATCGACCACGGCTTCCTCTACCGCGAGCCGGATCGGCCAGGTGGTGGCGGCGCTCGAGACGGGTTCGCTTCGGGCGCGGGCCGGCTCGCCCGCCAGGCGCACGGCGCGCCTACCGGTGTCGCCACGCTCGGTGCGCACACAAACGCTCAGTTCGCTGCGGGCATGCAGGCGCAGCGTGGGCGGCAATTCGGCGGAGAAGGAAAAGCCGCAATGATCAACGTGGCGATAATGCGGGAAGCTGCGGGCCACGTCGGGCCGCGGCAGCCCATAGCGCGCATGGGTGATCAGCACGTCATCGAGGTGGACGGAAACCTCGGCGACGTCGGAGGGCGCGATCACCCAACCGGTGCCGGTGAGCAGTGCGCCCGGATGCAGGCTATCGCCCGGTTTCGGCCGTTCGATCTGGATCAGCACGAACCCGTCGCTGACCGGCACGGCCTCCAGCGCAGGCTTGGCCGCATCCGCCGCCGCAGCGCGCCCGGGGGCGGCAGGCACGCCCGGTACGGAGATGAACATGCGCAGCCAGTCACGCCAGTCCTGTCGCCCGCGCAGCGCCAGTTCGGCGCGCGGCGGCAGCAGCACCTGGCGGAACAGCCAATCCAGTTGCTCACGCGACGGGCCGGATGAGGTGGTCTCATGCGGCAACGGACGGCCCGCGGCCAGGCGATCGACCACAGCGCTCTGGAATTCGCCGGAGCCAAGCAGGGCACGGATGAAGGCACCCACGGGGCTGGACTTGGCATCGGCGATCACGAAAGAGCTTTCCGGATCGCGCCCCAGGAACATCTGGTAGCCCATCAGCACATCGAAATCCGTGCCGCCGGCATCCGCCTGGGCGGTGAAAGCAAGCGCTTCCGGCGTGGAAGCCGCGACGTGCGAGGGCTGCAAATCCTCACCGGGACGAAAACCAGCCACCCTAGACCCTACCCCCCTGCCACCTGCACGCCGCCCCTAGCACATCTGCCGGGTTCGCAGCGCCGCGCCCTTATGCCCATGAACGCTATCTGCCCGCCCCGGCAGGCAGCACCGACACCCCCCGATCACTAACGGCGGCGTGAAGTGGTTACATAGGGGCGGGCGGGCGCCCAGCGCAATATGCGCGGCTGCCATGAACCTTACGCGTCTGGCTTGACGCGGACACCGGCGACACAGCAGAAAACCCCCACATATGAAACTTAGCAGCGCCATGCGCGGTGGGCACGTCGACGCCGTATCGCGAACTCATGTATCCGGATGGGCCGCCGACGCACAAAAACCATCGCGGCGCCTGGAGCTCTGCGTTCTGATCAATGGCGTGGAGGCCGGGCGCGTGACCACCGGGCGACTGCGCCCGGATCTTGCGGCCCTGGGCAAATACGGTGACGGCAAGCACGGCTTCAGCTTCAGCTTCCCGCTCCCCCTCGAACCCGACATCGACAACCTGGTGAGCGTACGCTTCGCCGATGATGGCAGGCCGCTGCCCAATGGCGACCGGCTGGTGCCGCGTGAGGCGCCGCTGCAGCGGGTGAGCCGGCCCGTGCCGCAGCAGGCGGCACAGGCCGAGGCAGGTGAGATCGAACGGCCGGCGCCGATCCTGGTGACCGCGCCCGGGCGATCGGGCACCACCTACCTGATGAGCTGCCTGGCCGCCTCCCCCCAGATCGCCGTGGCCGAGTTGGTGCCCTATGAGCTACGGCTGCTCTCCTACTATGCGATGGCGTTCGGCGTGCTGACGGCGCCCGCCGATACCGAGCGATCCACCCACCCGGACCGGCTGGAGGGCAACGGTTTCTCCATCGGGTTCAATCCGTTCAGCGGCGGCCAGTATCTGCATGCCTTCAAGAAGCAGGAGCAGCTCCGCGACTTCTTCGGTAACTGGGCGCCGGCACGGCTCGGCGAAGCGATCGCCGACACGGTGCGCGAATATTACCGCCGGCTCGCGGCGGACCAGGGCAAGCCAGGGGTGACGTATTTCGCGGAGAAGAACAACAACCTGCTGAAATCCAGCCGGATGTTCGTGCGCCGCGTGTTTGGCGGCATGCGCGAAATCGTGATCGTGCGCGACCCGCGCGACACGCTGTGTTCGCATATGGCGTATTTTTCATCCACGCGCGACCGCGCGCTGCACCACCTCACCGATGGGTGCGAGCAACTGACCCAGATCATCGATGCCGGCCGCGAGGATATGTGCGTGATCCGCTACGAGGACATGATCCGTGGTCACGCGGCCACCTTCGACAAGCTGCGGAGTTTTCTGGGTGCCGAGGTCAGGCCGGTGGCCGGCAACGACATGTTCCGGCAGCACGGCACCAGCGAGACGCCGGAAGCCTCCATCGGCCGGTGGCGCCACGACCTGCCCGTTGATTTACGCGAACGCGCAAAGAACGAATGGCGGGTGTTCCTGGACCGCTTCGGGTACGATCTCGAATAGACAAAGACTTTTTTGCTGCTTCGGGGTGGGCGTGCGGGTGCTTTCGGCGCTGTTCGAGGGGGATTTCGACGGGTATTTCGCCGCCATGCGGGGCGCGGCGCATCTTCGCGATGCTGCGCATTCAGGCGGTTGGGTGAAAGGAAGAAAGCTGTTCTTTTTTGAAAAAAAGAACCAAAAAAACTTTTGCTACTTTGCGTATGCTGCCGGAGAGTCCGCGACAGCACGTGCAAAAGTCTTTTGCTTCGCTTCAGCCGGCTGCCGAACGATAGTGGCAGTCGGAAGCAACGGTACCGGCGAAGGGTGGCCATAGCTGGGTGACGCCGAGCAGCGGGATGCCGACATAGCCGCGCAGGCGCAGGGTGCGGTCGGCGGGAACCCAAAGCTCGGCATCGTAAGTCTGCCCATCCTCGGGGTTGGTGACGCTGCCGTGCCACCTTCCATCGGCCGGGTGGAAGCGCAGGTTACCCAGGAGTTCGAGGTGGCATTGCGGTGTGCCATGGATGTCGCGCAGCACGTGGCCATCGGGCGGAAAGCCGGAAATGCCTTCGATATAGCCGCAGAGATCGGCGCCGCACGGGCGTATCTGGATGACGCCACGGTGGTCCTGCGTGTACCAGTAGCCCAGCGGCGAGAGCGACGGCGCGGCGGCGTCGGCCGTCGCGCGCGCCGGCACAAGCAGGGTCAGACAGCCGAGCAACAGCAGCAACGCTGCCTGCCCGCTACCCATCGGCGCGGGGCACCCAGGGGATGCGGGCGACGTTGATGCCGTCCTCGGCGAGGGATTCGGCCTGTTCCTCGGTGGCTTCGCCGTAAATCGGGCGTACCGGCACCGCGCCTTCATGGATGGCGCGCGCCTCCTCGGCGAAGCGGGGGCCGACATAGTCGCATTTCTGCTCCACCTCGGCACGGATTCGCTGCAGCACCGCCCGAACCTGATCGGGCACGGCCGGCATGCCGCCCACCGCCATGGCTGGCGGCCCTGATGCGGGTTTAGGCTCGGGCGGGGTTGCAGGTTCGGCAGCGCCGCGGTTCAGCCGCGGCGCCATCAGCGCGCGCGACACCTGGTTGCCCCCGCAGGCGGGGCATTCCACAAGGCCTTGTTCCGCCTGATAATCGAAGGCGGCGCTGCTGCGGAACCAGCCGTCGAACTCGTGTCCGCCGGCGCAGCGCAGATCGTAATGGATCATGGTGCTCACTTGAATTAGTCAGGCGTAGCTTTCGCCGCGGGCCACGCACGCCCACGGATAAAAGTTTTTTGGTTCTTTTTTTCAAAAAAGAACAGTCTTCCCTTGTCTTTCAGGCCGCTAGGAGCGGATCGAGTTTCCCCGCGCGATCGAGTGCGGTCAGGTCGTCGCTGCCGCCGATATGCCGGCCATCGATGAATATCTGGGGCACGGAGGTGCGGCCGCCGGAGCGTGCGCGGGCTTCCTCGCGCGCGGCGGAGCCGCTGGGCGCGTCGATTTCGCGGAAGGTGACGCCTTTGCGGGTGAGCAGGTTCACGGCGCGGGCGCAAAATGGGCAGAAGAGCTGGGTGTAGATTTCAATCGTCGGCATCGTCGGTTCCGTGCGGGTTGGCTTTGGGAATGGCATCGCCTTTGGGGTCGGCGACACGGCTTGCGACCAGCACGTCGACATTGGCGGCCCCCGCGTCAAGGAGGGCATGCGTACACGCGGCGGCCGTGGCGCCCGAGGTGAGCACGTCATCGATCAACAGGATGCGACGCCCGGCGATGGCGGCAGCCCGGCTGGGGCGGGCGCGGATGGCACCGCGCAACAGGGCGGCGCGTTCCCCGGCACGCAGACCGCCAAGGGACGTGGTGGGGCGGGTGCGTTCCAGGGCGTCCGGCAGCACCGGCAGACGGGTGCGGCGCGAGAGGGCAGCGGCGAGGAGGGCCGCCTGATTGTAGCGCCGCCTCAGCAGCCGCCAGCGGTGCAGCGGCACCGGCACCAGCATGTCCGCGCCGGCGAGCAGGGCGGCACCGGCGCGCTGCATGTGCAGGGCGAGGGTCGAAGCGATGTCCTCCCGGCCGTTCTTGAACGGCAGGATCAGGCGTTTGGCGGCGTCGTCATACAGCAACGGCGCGCTCGCCTGGCGCCAGGCCGGGGGGGTGGCGGCGCAGGTGGCACAGACGTGATGACGCTGGGCGGAGATCGGCAACCCGCAGCGCCGGCAGGCCGGCGCCGCGATGAAATGCATCTGGCGGAAGCAGGCGGCGCAGAGCTGGGCGGGTTCGCTCACCTGGGCGTCGCAGATGGCGCATTGGGGGGGGAGGAGGAGGTTGAGGAGGGGGCGGAGCATGAGGGAAGAAAGCCTTCTTTTTTGAAAAAAAGAAGCAAAAAACTTTTCCTGTTCAGGCGCGTGGTCGCCCACTGTGTCGGGTCCAACAGGTAAAAGTTTTTTGCTTCTTTTTTTCAAAAAAGAAGGCCTTCCTTCCTTCCCATGATTTCCATCTTCGACCGCCGCTCCATCCGCCACCACCGCGACCGTGCCGCACCCCTGGTGAGCGGCGTCAACGACGTGTTGCGCGATGCGGCGGAGCGGCTGCTGGACCGGCTGGATGACACCACGCACCGGTTCACCCAGGCGCTGGATGTGGGCGGGCGTGGGGTGGTGGCGCCGCTGCTGCGGGCGCGTGGGATCGGCTGTGTGAGCCTGGATCTGTCGCCGCGCATGGCGGCGATCAATGGCGGCCTGGCGGTGGCGGGCGATGAGGAGTTTCTGCCGTTCGCGCCGGGGAGTTTCGATCTGGTGGTGGCGAGCCTGTCGCTGCACTGGGTGAACGATCTGCCAGGCGCGCTGATCCAGTTGCGCGCGGCGCTGCGGCCGGACGGGCTGCTGCTGGCGAGCCTGCCGGCGCTGGGGACGCTGGGCGCGCTGCGAACGGCGCTGATGGAGGCGGAGACGGCGCTGACGGGCGGCGCCTCGCCCCGGATTTCGCCCTTCGCAGAGTTGCGCGATGGCGCGGCGCTGTTGCAGCGGGCGGGTTTCGCGCTGCCCGTGGCCGATCTGGACGAGATCAGCCTGCTCTACGCGGACCCGCTGGACATCGTGCGCGATTTGCGGGCGGCGGGGGAGACGAATGCAGTGGCGCTGCGGGACAGGCGCATTTCGCCGCGGGCGTTGCTGCCGGCGGCGCTGGCCGCCTTGCCGGAGCGGGAGGGGCGGACGGAGGTGGTTCTGCGGCTGGCGATGCTGACGGGGTGGGCGCCGTCGCCGGACCAGCCGAAGCCGCTGCGGCCGGGGAGCGGGCAGGTGAGCTTGACGGAGGTGTTCGGCGATCGGGGCAGCTTTGCGTAGCCGGAAACTATGATCCCCAAACCGTGTTCAGCCCGGACAATTCATCACGCAATGAGGACAAATTGAGCCGTTCACTGTTGATCGCCGGCGCCATCATTCTTCTGCTCGGCATTGCCGGCCTCGCCGTGCCCTACTTTACCACGGAGGACACCCGCAATGTCGCCAATGTCGGCCCGCTGCATGTGCAGGCGACCGAGCAGAAGTCGCATGTCATCCCGCCGCTGCTGAGCGAAGCGGCGATTGTGGTGGGCGGGGTGTTGATGGGCGCGGCGTTTTTCCGGCGCGGATAGCACGCGAGGCGGCCGGTCGGATGGGCTGCTGCCAGCCCATCCTGCGGCGCGGTACTAATAGCCCCAGTGGGGCGGGACCCATGCGCCCCAGGGCGTGTAATGGCCCGGGATGAAATGCCAGCCCCACCCGTGATGCCAGCCGGCGTGCCATCCCCACCCATGGTGCCACCTGGCGTGATGCCAGCCGCCATGATGCCAGTGCGCCTGGGCGGGTGCGGGTGCGGCGACCAGTGGCAGCGCGAGGGCTGCGGCAACAGCACCACCGAGAAGACTGCGCCGTAGATTTTTCATCTGAACCTCCTGCTTTCGTGTGTTGCTCTGTGATGTAACAACGAAGCTGGCGCGGGCGGTTTGCATGAGTTCGCGTTCATGTGTCGGTAAGCAGCGCCACCTCAGGCAGGTTTGGTACCGTAGGCGTCGGCCATGGTGGCGATTTGGGCGCGTTTTTCCGTCAACGCGGACCAGTCGTCCGCGGCGGCGATGGGCGCCCAGATCTGCTCCACCTCGTCGATCAGCATGGTGCAGGGGGTGAGGCCGGCGAAATAGGGGTGGTCCAGGCGGGCGGCGGGATCGGGGGCGTAGGCAGTGAGGCGCGCGCGGAAGGGGGCGAAGGCGTCGCTGGCATAGGCGGGCGCGGCGGGGGAGCGTTCGGCGCGGGCGGTGCTGGCGGCGCCGCCGAACCAATCGAAAAAACAGTGTTCGAACGGGGTCTGGCTGGCTTGCAGGGCGGCCCACAGGGATTGGCTGAGCGCCGCATCCTCCTCCTCGCCGCGGGATTGCAGGCCGAGGCGGCGTATGGCGCTGGCCGCGAGATCGGCGCGGAAGGCGGGGACAAAGACGGCGAGGGTGTTTTCCAGGTGTTCCTTGGAGGCCAGCGGCAGCAGGCATTCGGCCAGGCGCACCAGGTTCCACAGCAGCGTGTCCGGCTGGCGGCCATAGGCGTAGAGGCCGGAATGGTCGAAATAGGCGGCGGTGAAGTCGGGGTTGAACGTGGGCAGGAAGCGCCAGGGGCCGTAATCGAAACTTTCACCGGTGATGTTGATATTGTCGGTATTCAGCACGCCGTGCACGAAGCCGGCGGCCATCCATTGCGCGCCCATGCGGGCGACGTTCAGGCAGACCTGGTGCAGAAAGGCGCAGGCGCGCTCGGCCGGATCGTCGCGCCAGGCGTGCGGCATGGCCACCGCGATGCTGTGGTCCAGCAGGCGGGTGAGATTTGGCACGTCCTGCAGGTAGGCGAGGCGCTGGAAGGAGCCGATTCGGATATGGGTGTGGCTGAGGCGGACCAGCACCGCGGAGCGGGTGGGCGATGGTTCGTCGCCGCGCACCAGGTCCTCGCCGGTTTCGATGAGACTGAAAGTTTTGGACGTGGTGACGCCGAGGGCTTCCAGCATGGCGGTGGCCAGCACCTCGCGCACGCCGCCCTTCAGCGTGAGGCGCCCATCCGCGCTGCGTGACCACGGCGTGGTNNAAGCCGCGGCCGTCGCCCAGATCGGGGTTGTAGCTGCGGAATTGGTGGCCGTGATAGCGCAGGGCGAGCGGCTGTTCGAAGCTGCCGGGGATTGGCGCGAAGCGGCCGAAATGGTCGATCCACGCGTCATCGGTGAGGCTATCGAGGCCGACGCGCGCGGCCCAGGCCTGGTTGCGGTAACGCAGGATATGGGTGGGGAAGCGCGCGGGGGCGACCGGGTCGAAGAACTCCGGGCCGAGCTCGGCGTGGCGGCGGGAGGGGTGCACTTGGGGGTCCTGGACGAGATTCTCGGCTGTTGGTTGAGGCTGAAGGCAGAAAGATTCAACCACGAAGGCGCGAAGGCACGAAGGATTGCACGAAAAAGAGGCGTCAATCCGGAGAGATTTTTTGCGGCAGACATGAAGCAGGGCGCTGGATCATGACTGAAACGGAGGGGTGCGGTGGCCGAGCGGGCATCCTCGTCATTAGCGGGATCGCAATAAAGCTGCGCATTGTCGCAGCTACGAGCTGGCAACCAGGGCCGATTATCTGCGCCTGTTTAAATTTCCTTCGCGTTGTCCTTCGTGTTCTTTGTGCCTTTGTGGTTCATCCTTCCTTGGTGCCGGGTTAGCTGAGCCTTCCGAGGGCCGCATCCAGCCGTTCGATTTCGGCGGTGAAGCTGCGGGCGCGGGTGTGGTTTTCCTCCACCACCTCAGGCTTGGCGCGCGCGACGAAATCGGCGTTGGCCAGCTTGCGCTCGACCTTGGCGAGTTCGTCAGCCGCGCGCCCGCGGTCGCGGGCCAGGCGGGCACGCTCGGCGGAAAGGTCGATCAGGTCGGCCAGCGGAAGGATGAGAGTGGCTTCGTCCAGGACGATCTGGGCGGAGCCGGGGGGGATCGCGTCAGGCGCGGACGCGATGGAAGCGACGCGGGCAAGGCGGGAGGCGGCGTCGGACCAGGCCTGCGCGCGGGCGGTGGTGGCAGCGGCGGCGTCGCGCAGCAGCACGGGGGTTTTCACGGACGGCGGCACGTTCATCTCCGCCCGCACAGTGCGGATGGCAGTGATGAAACGGATCACCCAGTCGAGCTCGGCGCGGGCGTCGGCGGCACCGGTGATCGCAACCGGCGCGGGCCAGGGGGCGCGGATCAGGCTGAGGGGTTCACCATAACCAAAACCATCCCATAGCGCCTCGGTCACGAAGGGGGTCGCTGGGTGAAGCAGGCGCAGGATGACGCCGAGCACGTGGGCGGCCGTGGCCCGAACCTCCTGCTTCTCCGCCCCCTCCTCGCCCAGCAGCACGGGTTTGGCCAGTTCCACAAACCAGTCGCAGAACACGTTCCAGGTGAAGCGGTAGCAGGCGCCGGCGTAATCGTCGAAGCGATAGGCCTCCAGCGCATCCGTGGCCTCGGCGATGGCGGTGTTGGCGGCATCCAGCAGCCAGCGGCAGAGGGGCGATGCGGCGGTGGCGGGATCGAAGCCAGGATCGGGGGCCACGCCGTTCATTTCGCAGAATCGGGCGGCGTTCCANNATATCGCGGCCGGGGCCGGTGAGCTGGCAGACGGCGAAACGCACCGCATCGGCGCCGTACTCGTCGATCAGGGCGAGCGGATCGATCACGTTGCCCTTGGATTTGCTCATCTTCTGGCCGCGCTCGTCACGCACCAGGCCATGGATGACCACCGTTCTGAACGGCACGTCGCCCATGAAATGCAGGCCAAGCATCATCATCCGGGCGACCCAGAAAAAGATGATGTCGAACCCGGTGACCAGCACGTCGCCGGGGTAGTGGCGGGCGAGGTCGGGGGTTTGGGTGGGCCAGCCGAGGGTGGAGAAGGGCCACAGGCCGGAGCTGAACCAGGTGTCCAGCACGTCCTCGTCCTGCTCCAACGCCGTCGGCGCGCCGAACTTCGCCGCCGCCTGCGCGTGGGCCTCCTCCGCGGTGCGGGCGACAAACACGCTGCCGTCAGGCGCATACCAGGCGGGGATGCGATGGCCCCACCAGAGCTGCCGGCTGATGCACCAGGGCTTGATGTCGCGCATCCAGGCGAAGAAGGTGTTTTCCCATTGCCTGGGTACGAACACCGTGCGGCCGGACTCCACGGCCTCGATCGCCGGCTTGGCCAGTGTGGCGGCGTCGCAATACCACTGCACGGTCAGCAAAGGCTCGATCACCACGCCGGAGCGGTCGCCCATCGGCACCTGGTGGGTGTGGGGTTCGGTTTTTTCGAGCAGGCCAAGCTCATCCAGCCGGGCGACGATGGCAACGCGGGCATCCTGCCTGCTCTGCCCTTCCAGGCTGCGCACGAAGGCCAGATCGGCGCCCGGGTGGTCGGCGAGCTCGGCTTCGATCTCGGCCAGCGTGATGCGGGCCTGGCGGTCAAGAATGGAGGGCATGGGCAGCGCGTGGCGCCGGCCGACCTCGAAATCGTTGAAATCATGCGCGGGCGTAATCTTCACCGCGCCGGTGCCCTTCTCGGGGTCCGAATAGGCGTCGGCCACGATCACCAGGCGGCGGCCGGTGAGCGGCTGGCGGATGGTACGGCCGACAAGATGGCGGTAGCGCTCGTCATCGGGGTGCACGGCCACGGCCGTGTCGCCGAGCAGGGTCTCAGGGCGCGTGGTGGCAACCGTCAGGGTAAAACCCTCGTGGCCTTCCACGGGATAGGTGATGTGCCAGAGATGGCCGCGCACCTCCTGGCTTTCCACCTCCAGGTCGGAAATGGCGGACTGGAATTTCGGGTCCCAGTTCACCAGCCGGCGGTCACGGTAGATCAGGCCCTGGTTGTAGAGGGTAACGAACACCGTGCGGACCGCTTCGGTGAGCCCCTCATCCATGGTGAAGCGCTCGCGCGGCCAATCGAGCGAGGCGCCCAGGCGGCGAAGCTGGCGGGTGATGGTGCCGCCCGACTGCGCCTTCCATTGCCAGACGCGGGCGAGGAACGCCTCGCGGCCGAGTGTCTGGCGGGTGGTCTGCTCGAGGGCGAGGTCGCGTTCGACCACCATCTGGGTGGCGATGCCGGCGTGGTCGGTGCCCGGCTGCCACAGCGCATCACGGCCCTGCATGCGGCGCCAGCGGATCAGCGCATCCTGCACCGTCATGGTCAGCGCGTGGCCGATATGCAGGCTGCCCGTCACGTTGGGCGGGGGTATCATGATGGTGAAGGGCGCACCTGGGGAGGCGCCGGCGGCGAACGCGCCAGCGCGTTCCCAGCCCTCGTAGAGACTGGATTCGAGGGTGGCGTGGGCAAACAACTTGTCGAGCACAACACAAATCCAAAACAAAAAAAGGCCAGGGGCTCTGCCNNGGGGCCGAAAGGCCCCAGACCCCTGGCTTCGCCTGACGATCCCCGAACGTGCGTGTTAGGCGCGGGTCACCCGCTCGATCTCCGCCCTCACCATACGCTCCACCATCGGCGCCAAATTCTCATCCAGCCACTCTTTCACCAGCGGCCGGATCTCGTCGCGCACGATATCCTCCAGCGACGGCCCGCCCCGGTACACCGGCGTCTGCCGCGCGCTCACCACCCGCACCAGCGCGCCCAGCGATGCATTCGCCGCGGCGGCAGCCGACGGGTTCAGCAACGGCTCATTCGGTTCATCCACCGGCGCCGGCACGGCCTCCGGCTCAGGGCTGAAATGCTCGGCCATGATCTTCTCCTCAGTCTCCATAGGCACCGTCTCCTCGATCAGCATGGATGGCTCCAGCACGAATACGTCCTCAACCGAGTCTGGGGCCGGTTCCGGCGGCACCTTCTCAACGACAGGCTCCGCAATCACGGGCTTGGCCGGCGGCGGCTCGGTTTCCGCTTCGGTATCGTCGTTCAGGATACGCCGGATGGAGGCAAGAATGTCCTCCATCGACGGGTCGGCACCACCATCATCTGCGTAGGAATGACTCATGCGTCAGCGGCCCGGTTGATTGACGGCTCGGTCGCCCGAACCCCACAGAAGATCCTTGACGGCCCGATAATACGCGGTTTCGTCATATAGCGGAACCTGCAAGCCGAGATCGCTGGCGGTGAGGCGCCCGATGGCGCTGGCCACGCCATAGGAGGCAGTGACCATGCTGGTGATGTTCTGCACCAGCGTGATCTGGGCGGCGAGCAGGTTCTGCTGGCCGATCAGCACCTCCTGCGTGGTCGCACTCCCCACCAGCGCCTCACGCTCCAGGCCCTCCAGCGCAATCTCGCTGGAACGCACCCCGACCTTGGAACTCTCGATAGAGGCCCGCGCGGCGAGCAGGGTTTCGTAGGCCTGCACCGCCAATTCGCGCGCCGCACGCTGCGCATCCTCCGTCTGGCGAACAGCCTGGAGGTAGTTCTGCCGCGCCTGCCGGATGGCCGCGTATTCGGAACCGCCCTGGTAGAGCGGGATCGTCACATTAATCGTCGCCGAGCCGCCATAGCTTTGCTGGCGCACGAGGCTCGCGCCGTTGGCATAGAGAGCAGACCCCTGCAAGCTGACGGTTGGGCCGAGATTTGCGAAAGCAACATCCACCGCATCCCGTAGCTGGGACTCGTTGAACTTGGCGGCAATGACGTTGGGATTGTTGGAGGTGGCAAGCTCCACCACCTCCTTCTTATCCTTGAAAGGCAGCTTCAGCGGCTGGGGATCGATCAGATCGGCCGGCGGCTGCACGCCTACCTGGCGCACGAAGGTTGCCCGGGCCGTCTCCAGCGTGCCTTCCGCGGTCTGGCGCGTCGCGATGGCGGCGGCAAGTGCCGCTTCGGCCTGCGCCACGTCCGTGCGGGTGAGCTCGCCCACGCGGAACCGGTCGTTGATCGCCTTCAACTCGTCGCCAAGCACCTGTTCATTGGCGCGGTCCAGGGCAAGAAGCTGCTGATCCTCGATCACACCAACATAGGCGTTCACCGTATCGGTAAATACCGTCTCCTCCTCGGCAATCAGGCGGGCACGCTCGGCATAGACGCTGTTGACCGCCTCGTGGGTCGAGGCCGTGGTCTTCCCGCCGCGGTAGAGGTACTGGGTGACGGTGGCCGTTCCCTGATCCTCATAACGGTTGTTCTTGATCGCCTCGGGAAACGTCTCGGAGCCGAAGGATTGCGTCGTTCCGGTAATTCCATCCTGAGTAACCTTGACCGGGAACGACCTGCACCCGGGCTGAGTATTGCTGCTGCACGACTGGGACTCGATGTACTTTCCCGCCGCATAGCCGTACGAACCACTCACAGAGACGGTCGGGCGCCAGCCGGCGAGCGCGGTGGGCACGTTTTCGTCGGTCGAACGCAGATGGGCGCGTTCGGCGGTGAGCTGGGGGTTGGTTTCGTAGGCGATGCCGAGGGTTTCGATCAGCGTGTGCGGCACGCTATCGGGCTCGTCAGTGGCGATGCTGCGGGCCATGCCCGGGCCAGCCGGCACGAAGCCGGACCTTGTGGGCAGGGACTGCGCCAGCACCGCGCCGGGGGCGGCATATCCGAACACCGTGGCGGCAAGGACGACGCGCGTCATGCGCATGCGGCATACTCCAGTCATTGGTGAAAGAGACACTGGCACACGCGGACGTGCATCGCCAACGGGTTCCGTATGGCGCCGGCCAGTTCGCCCAAACGGCTCGGCCTAGAAGACGAAGGTCGGGGCGGGGGCGAGACCAGGCAGCAAGGGGGCAGCGGCATCGAATTCCGGCTGCGCGCGTAAGCCCCCCAGGCTCGGCTCGGCCAGCACAGCCACGCTGGCGCCGCCATCGGGCGCCAGTATTGTCACCAGGCGGCCGCTATCGGCCACCTGGTTGGCAATGGCGGGGGGAATGGCGCGCACCGCGCCTTCAATCACCACCAGATCGTAGGGAGCGGAGGCGGCATGGCCATCGGCCAGCTTGCCCTGAATNNGCCGCAGGCGGCCAGAACGGCGGCGCCGTAGCCGCTGCCCGCACCCACGATCAGCGCCGCCTCACCGGCACGGGGGCGCGCCAGTTGCAGCAGGCGCGCCAGCACCAGCGGCTTGAGCAGCACCCGGCCGCCGCCCAATTTCAGGTTTTCATCCACATAGGCAAGGTTGGCCAGATGCGCGGGCACGAATGCCTCGCGCGGCAGCGTGCGCATGGCATCGAGGATGCGGCGGTCGTTCACCCGCGAGGGGCGCAACTGACCATCCACCATCAGGTTGCGCGCGAGCACCAGGTCGGCGGCCGACATCACGGGTGCGGATTGGGACATAAGCTTAAGGCTCCGCCAACGGTGGCGCGTGTTTACCCAGCGGGGGCGCCGGGGTCCAGGTGCGGTGTTGCAAGCGATCCGCCCACCAGGGCTTGCCCGACGCGCCGGGGAGTGGGAAAAGCCCCGCCGCTGGTCCGATGTCAGAGCGGCTATGTAGTGGACTGCAAATCCACGTAGGGCGGTTCGACTCCGCCTCGGACCTCCAACGCGGCGCCGATCAGGCAGCCTTCAGGGAACCTGATTTCTCCCACGCCTCAGATCATGAATTTAAGGCGGAGAAGGGCGAAGGCAGCGATGGTGATGGCATCGGTGATCTCGCCGCCCCGGATCATCGCTTCGAGCTGATCGATGGGCATGCGGTGGGTGGTCATGTCCTGCTCGGAGATTTCGCGCCTGGCCTCGCCGCGCCGCAGACCCGTGGCATGAAAAACATGGCCGCGCTGGTTGCTGTAACCGGCGCCCTGGAAAACCTCGCCCACGCGGATGAGCGACGTCGCCAGCAGCCCGGTTTCCTCCGCCAGCTCGCCGCGGGCGACCTCTGCCGGGTCGGTGCCTGGCTTTTCCTCCCACATGCCCATCGGAAGTTCGATCATGCGGCGGCGCACGGGGTAGCGGTATTGTTCCACCAGCGTGACGTCGCCATTGGCGTGGTGGGGAAAGATGACGACGAAATCGGCTCGTTCGACAACGCCGTACAGGCCTTCGGACCCGTCCGGCCAGCGGATGATATCCTCGCGCAGGCGCGTCCAGCGGTTTTCGTAGGCGATCCGGCTAGAGATGGTCTTGATCCCGCCGTCGTTCATGATCTTGTGCCCGTTGTTATACCAGACGGTGTATCCGACACGCGGCCGCGCGACGCACCCCAACAGGCGAAAGTTTTTTGGTTCTTTTCTTCAAAAAAGAACTTCTTCCTTGTTCTTAGCAGCGGCTGTCTACGCGGGCGGCGGCACACCAAGACGCGCCATGATGTTGGCAATGTCGGGTTCGCCGGCGCGCGCGGCGGCGATATCAGCGCGGCCGCCTGCGATGTCGCCGCGGGCGCAGCGGGCAACGCCGCGGCCATAGAGTGAAAGCGTCATGTCTGGCGTTGTGTAAAGGGCGCGATTGTAGTCGGCAATCGCCTTGTCCCAGGCTTTCATCTTGAGGTGAACCAAACCCAGCGAGTCGTAATCCCCGATATCGTGGCTTTGTTTCTGGATGGCTGTGGTGCAGGTCAGTTCGGCCATTTGCAGCAACCCGGCGACAGCCGCCACCCAGCAATGCTGGGCCAGCACATGCTCGGGATGCTCCGTCTCGAACACCATTGCCTGGTCCAGCGCGTCCAGGGCGGCATCGTCATGCCCCAGCATCTGCTGGCCGATACTGTCGTAAGCCCATATGTAGGAAATCGTGTGTTCCGTCTGCACGTGGTAATAGCCGCCTTCCAGCGGGTTGCCGCTGCCTTCGTGGGTCTGCTTCCAGAACGTCATGGCCGGCATTTTCGCGGCCTTGGCCAGTTCGGCCAGACCGCGTGTGGCATTGTGCTCGCGCAACGCCATGCTGCCGCGCAGGATATAGATCTGCGATGCATCCGGATGAAATGCGCTGAGCTGATCGAGATCCGCCCGCGCCTGATCGTAGCGCCCCGCATCCGCGTAATATAGAGCGCGGTCGAAATAGGCACCGGCGAAGTTCGGCGCATGGGCGATCACCTGGGTGGCGATGTCGATCGCCTGCGTGTAGCGGCCATGGTAGGCGGCGCGCCTCGCATCATCGAGACGCTGCAGGTCAAGCTCGGAGCCTCCTGAATCGTAGCGGGTCGTCTCCGCCAGGGCGCAGGTTGCGAAAAGCAGCAACACGGCCGCGCAGAGCGTAACAAGGTGGCGGCGCATACAGATGACTCCGCTATGGGGCTACATGATTATTGCAGCGGCGCGGGTGGTTGTCATCGGAACGAAGAAGGAAGGAAGTGTTCTTTTTTGAAAAAAAGAACCAAAAAACTTTTGTTCGTTCAGGTGCGCGTTGAGCCCCACTGTACCGGGTTGTTGGGAAGGCGAACTGGTAAAAGTTTTTTGGTTCTTTTTTTCAAAAAAGAACACTTTCTTACGCCTTTCCCCTCACCGCCGCGGCGATCACCGCAATCCTGTCATCCACCAGCCGTGGCCGCGCAGAGAGGCGGCGCAGGTCGCGTCGGGCGAGCACGGCCGGCAGGGCGGCGGCGATCCAGGTGCGGCCGCAGGGCGAGGGATCGCCAAGAAGGGCGGTGCCCTCGGCGGCCAGGGCGGCGCGGATGGGGGCGAGTGCGGGGCTATGTGGCGCGGCGATCACCAGATCGGGGGTGAGATTGTGGTGGGCGAGCAAGTCGGCGGGCAATAGGCAGCGTCCCTGGCGGGCAAAGGCGGGGATGCTGCGCAGCAACCCGGCGATGGCATACCCGGCGCCGCGGGCACGCTGGCGGTCCAGCGCATCATCCGGGGCGGCGAGCAGGCGCGCGGCGGCGACGGCCAGCGAGCCGGCACCTTGCAGCAGCCAGGCGCGCCAGGCGGGCATGGCGATTTCGGTTTCTGTTTCCGCCTCTCGGGCATCGATCATGGCCAGCAGATCGGGCGTGTGGAGCAAGCCGGCGGCGAGTGCGGCGTGCAGGGGCGTTGCCACCTCATGCGGGCGGTGCTCGCCCATCACCACCTCGCGCCACCAATGCAGGCGGATCAGCGCCAGGGTGGGGTTGCTGGTGACCTCGCGCGCCCGGGCAAGTTCGTGGTTGAAGGCATAGAGGGTGAGAAGGGTTTCGCGCAGCGCGGGCGGGGCGAACAGGGCGGTGAAGTAGCGGTCGGGATCGTGCCGGCGGACGATGGCGGCGATCGCGGCGCCGGTCGCTGGGGCGCGGGGGGCATCGGGAGCGGTCGGCATGCGGCAGCATGGCTGCATTCCGCGCAGGTCAGTCAAGCGCGGCTGGCCGTGCTTGACGCCATGGGCACGGAACAATAGCTGATCTGGGCGTTATACGGGCTCGGCCCGGCCGGCTCGGCGGAGGGTTGTTCCGCGCGGGCGGGCCGGCAGGCTGGGTCAAGCGCCGGCTCTCACCCTCATTCACCGCATAAGGATACCGCGAGATGGCTTTTGAACTGCCCCCCCTGCCCTTCAATACCAATGCGCTTGCCGCCAACGGCATGTGCCAGGAGACGCTGGAGCTGCACCACGGCAAGCACCACCAGGCCTATGTGACGGCGCTGAACGGGTTTGTCGAAAAGGATGCCTCACTGCAGGGCAAGAGCCTGGACGAGATCGTGACGCTGACGGCGCAGACACCCGGCCCGGTGTTCAACAACGCCGGCCAGCACTGGAACCATATCCTGTTCTGGCAGAACCTGTCCCCCACCGGCGGCAAGATTCCCGGGGCGCTCGAAGCCAAGATCACCGAGGATCTCGGCGGCGTCGAGGCGTTCAAGACGGCGTTCAAGGCGGCCGCGACCACGCAGTTCGGGTCGGGCTGGGCGTGGCTGGTGCTGGGCAAGGACGGCAAGCTGGCGGTAACGAAGACGCCAAACGGATCCAACCCGCTGGCGACCGGCGAGGGAAAGGTTCTACTGGGCCTGGATGTGTGGGAGCACAGCTACTACCTGGATTTCCGTAACCGCCGCCCCGATTACGTCACCAACTATCTGGATAAGTTGGCCAATTATGAGTTCGCGCTTGCGGAACTGAGCGCGGCCTGACGGAAAATCCGTCTAGGTCTTGGGCAGACGGGCATTGCCCGGGGCGCCGGCAGCGTGAGAGACTAATTTGAGCTTGGCGAGGGTGTGCGCCAGTTTGGCGCGCATCCTCAATTTTTAGATCGGATCGTTCTGTGTTCAATATGTTCGCCTCCCCCCTCGCCCTGCCTCTGATGTGGACCGAACTCGCGGTGGCGTCGTGGGAGACGGTATGGCACCGGACGGCGCTGATGGCGACAGGCGCGTGTAGCCAGGCAGAATACCAAAGTATGGTGCACGAGAAGATGCAGGCGATGACTCAGGCGAGCGTGGCGCTGATGACAGGGCGGGATGCGGCGGATGTGCTGAACCCGTTCCTGAACAAGGCGCGTGCCAACGCGAAACGGCTGCGCGCGGCGTAAGGCGAGGGGGGCAGCGCCCCCCTGGCCTTTCACTTAGCGTCGTTCGCCGCCGCCGGCGCCGTTTGTGTCAGCACGGTCGAAAGCGTGTCCTTCGCGATCGTGACCCGCACGTTGGGCGCGATTTCCACTTCGATCTCGTTTGAGCCATCGCGCACTTTCTGCACCACGCCGACGATGCCGCCGGCGGTAAGCACGCGGTCGCCGCGTTTGACGGCGGCGATCTTGGCTTTCAGCGCCTTTTGCTGCTGCTGCTGCGGGCGGATCATCAGGAAGTAGAACACTACGAAGATCAGGATCAGCGGCAGGAACTGCATCACCTGTGCGCTCCCGAGGCCGCCCGCCGCTTCCTGGGCGTAGGCGGGGGAGATAAACCAGTTCATCGCGATATGTGTCCTTGACCGGCCGGCTGGCCGGAGTTGCGGCGTGAGGCGGCGCACCATAGTTTCCGGCCCCGCCTCGTCAAGCAGTGAGCCTGGAGCCGATGGACGCACTTCTCCCCGTGTTGACCCGTATCGCCGACGCGTTGGAGCGGCTGGCGCCGCCTCAGCCCGGCATGCTGGAGCTGGGTGGGGCGGATGCCTTCATCTGGCACCCGCGCGGGCAGAGCGGGCGGCTGGTGCCGGTAGCGCAGGTGGCGCGGGTGGAGATCGGGCTGCTGCGCGGGATCGAGCATGCCCGCGACATCCTGCTGGAGAACACGCTGCGCTTCGCCGCGGGGCTGCCGGCCAATAACGCGATGCTGTGGGGCGCGCGCGGCATGGGCAAATCCAGCCTGGTGAAGGCGGTGCATGCGGCCGCCAATGCGCGCCATCCCGGATCGCTGGCGCTGATCGAAATCGCGCGGGAGGATATCGTAACGCTGCCTGTGCTGCTGGCAGGCCTGCGGACAAGCCCGCGCCGCGTGCTGGTGTTCTGCGACGACCTTTCCTTCGAGCGCGAGGATGCGGATTACAAGGCCCTGAAATCGGTTCTGGATGGCGGAATCGCGGGGCGCCCCGGCAACGTTCTGTTCTACGCCACCAGCAACCGCCGCCATCTGATGCCGCGCGACATGATCGACAATGAGCGGGCGACGGCGATTTCCCCCGGCGAGGCGACGGAGGAGAAGGTTTCCCTATCCGATCGTTTTGGTTTGTGGCTGGGCTTTCACGGCTGCGACCAGGCGACCTATCTGGCGATGGTGGAGGCGTATGCTACGGATTTGGGCCTGGCGGTGGACCCGGCGGTATTGAGGGCGCAGGCGGTGGAGTGGGCGGTGACGCGGGGTGCGCGATCGGGCCGGGTGGCGTGGCAGTTTATGCAGGACATGGCGGGGAGGGTCGGATATGCGGGATAACACGCGTTTTCCGATTGAGCGGAGATGATGCCCGGTCCGCACCGCGCGGCCACAAGCTATGACGTGGCCATCGTCGGCGCCGGCATTATTGGCCTCGCACACGCTTACACGGCGGCCAAACGCGGCAAGCGCGTGGTGGTGATCGAGCGGGATGTGCGGGCCAATGGGGCATCTATCCGCAATTTCGGGTTTATCACCGTCACCGGCCAGGAACGCGGCGAAAGCTGGGGCCTCGCGCGGGACACGCGCGATGTGTGGGCGGATGTCGCACCACCGGCCGGGATAGACCTTGAACAAAGAGGGCTGATTCTCACCCTGCGCCGGCCCGAAGCGGTGGCTGTCGCCGAGGCGTTTTTGGCAACCGAAATGGGCGAAGGCTGCGAATGCCTCGGGGCGGCCGAATTTCGGCGCCGCTTCCCCCGGATCGCGGCGCCGGACGCGCTGGGTGCGCTCGTCAGCCCGCACGAGGTTCGCGTCGAATCCCGCACCGCCCTGCCGAAGCTGGCCGCCTGGCTCGCCGGCGCGTATGGCGTCACCTTCATGACGGAAACGTCCGTGTATGCGGTGGCGCCGCCACGGATTGAAACCTCGCGTGGACCGGTGCGGGCGGACACCGCCATCGTCTGCCCCGGCGAGGATTTCGTCAGCCTGTTCGCGGACCGGATCGCGGCCTATCGCCCGCGCAAATGCCGGCTTTCCATGCTGCGCCTCGCCTCGCCGGGGTTTGCCCTGCCCGCACCCGTGATGTCCGATCTCAGCCTGGTGCGCTACGCCGGCTACGCGGCCCTGCCGGAGGCGGAGGCGCTGCGGCGGCGTCTTGCCGTGGAACAGGCGGCGCATCTGGCCAACGGGGTGCATCTGATCGTGGTGCAGAGCGCCGATGGCTCGCTTGTGGTGGGCGACAGCCATCATTACGGNNCCATCATTACGGCGACCTGCCGCCGCCCTTCGCGCCGGCGGAGGCGGAGGCCTGCATCCTGGACGAGTTTGCCCGCGCGACGGGGATTACGCCCCCGCCGGTGGTGGAGCGGTGGGTGGGGATCTATCCAACGGCGGAAGGACGCAATTATTTCATCGATACGCCATCGGAAAATGTGCGCCTGGTGATGGTAACAAGTGGCACAGGCGCCTCCACCGGTTTTGGCATCGCGGCGCGCACCATCGCCGATCTGTTCGGCACAGGAGACCCTTCATGAGCTACCCGATCAAGGCAGTGATTTTCGACTGGGCGGGCACCATGGTGGATTTCGGCAGTGTGGCGCCGGTGCAGGCGTTGATCGATGCGTTCGCGGCGCATGGCGTGGAGATCACCGCCGCGCAGGCGCGGCGCGATATGGGCATGGCAAAGCGTGACCACATCGCCGCGATCTTGGACAACCCCGATGTGGCTTCGCTGTGGGCTGCCTCACGTGGCGCCGCGCCGGTGAGGCAGGACGGGGATTGCATTTACCGCGCGCTGGAGCCGCTGATCGAGGCGGCGGCGACCCGCTGCGCGGATCTGATCCCCGGCGCTGCTGCAGTGGCGGCGGATTTGGCGAAGCTGGGCGTGAAAGTGGGGTCGGGCACCGGATATACGCGGCAGATGATGAGCGGCATTCTGCCGCGGGCGGCGGCGCAGGGCTATGCCCCAAGTGTTGTGGTTTGCGCCGGGGAAACGCCATCCGGGCGCCCTGCCCCGCTGATGACATGGAAGGCGCTGGTGGAACTGGATGCGTGGCCCGCGCGGGCCTGCGTGAAGGTGGATGACGCCGGCGTGGGGATTGAGGAAGGGCGATTGGCGGGGTGCTGGACGATCGGGCTGGCTGCTTCCGGCAATGGCACGGGGCTGAGCCTTGCGGAATATGAGGCGCTGGATGAGGCCGATCGGCGCGCGCGTGTGGAGGCCGCCGCCGAGGTGCTGCGGGCGGCCGGCGCGGATTACGTGATCGATACGGTGGCCGATATCAGGCCGGTGCTGGAGGCGAT
>PKZM01000086.1 GCA_003133065.1 Acetobacteraceae bacterium | reverse complement strand
TTGTATGAAGGGATGGGGTATATTTACGCGGGGGAAATCCCGGATTTCGCGCTCAAGCCGCATGGGGGGCTGACAGGGACACGGCTGTATTGGAAGCGGCTATGAGCAAGCACCTTCTTTTTTGAAAAAAAGAAGCAAAAAACTTTTGTTCCTGCGCCTTCCCCGAGATCACGACACGCCGGCGACAGTGTTACCTGAACAGATAAAAGTTTTTTGGTTCTTTTTTTCAAAAAAGAACATGCTTTCTTCTTGTGTCAGCCATGGGTCTTAAGCGGGATGGCCGTATCTGCCAGCAGCGCCTTGTCGATGATGCGGCGGTTCACGACCAGGGGTTTGCCTTGCACGTAGTCGCGCGTGGCATTCACGCAGTCCAGCGCGATCACCTGGCCGGCGCGGAGATAGATGAGGGAGAAGCTGCGCGCGGCGGGGTCGCCACGCAGCACGGTGTCGTCGTAGCCGGTTGAAAGGCCGATGGTTTGCAGGCGCAGGTCGTACTGGTTGGACCAGAACCACGGAACGGCATCGTAATGCGGGGCCGGGGCGCCGGTGGCGGCGGCGATGATGGATTTGGCGGCCGTGGCGGCCTGGTCGTTGGCGTTCTGCACCGATTCCAGCCGGATGCGCTGGCCGGCCGGGGCGTAGGGATTGATGTGGGCCGCGCAGTCGCCGATGGCGTAGATATCGGGCAGGCTGGTGCGGCAGTGTTCGTCCACATCGATACCGTTGGCGCCTGCGGCGCCGGCCTCCCGCAGCGGCCCGACAGCGGGGATGATGCCAACGCCGACCACGATCATGTCGGCCGCGATGATGGTGCCGTTGGCCAGGCGCACGCCCGCGGCGCGGCCATCGCGCTCCTCAATGCATTCCACGGCGGTGTTGAGCAGAAGGGTGACGCCGTGCAGGCGATGTTCCTCCTCGTAGAAACGCGAGAGGGCGGGGCCGGCGACGCGGGCGAGCACGCGATCCTGCATTTCGATCACCACGACCGATTTGCCCAGCTTGCGCAGCACGGCCGCGGCCTCCAGCCCGATATACCCGCCGCCGATCACGGCCACGGTTTCCGTGTGGGCGAGTTCGGCCTGCATGAGGTCCACATCCGCACGGGTGCGGATGGTGTGGATGCCGGTGAGATGGTGGCCGGTGCAGGCGAGGCGTCTTGCGTGCCCGCCGGCGGCCCAGATGAGGGTTTCGTAGGCGATGGCGGTGCCGTCGGCCGTGTGCAGCGCGTGGCCGGCAGCATCGATGGCGACGGCGCGCTGGCCTAAGGTGAGGGTGATGTTTTTCGAGGCCCAGAAGGTGGCGGGGCGGAGGAGAATGGCGTCGAACGTTTTGTCGCGGGCGAGATAATCCTTGGAGAGCGGCGGGCGCTCGTAGGGGGGATCGGTTTCCTCGGTGAGCAGGGTGATGGGTTTTTCGTAGCCGAACTGGCGCAGCGCCGCGGCGGCCTGCGCGCCCGCGTGGCCGGCGCCGACGATCAGCGTGCCGGTGTTGGGCATTGCTCAGCCGTCTTTGGCGATGGTGACGCGCAGGCCGCTCAGGGCTTCGGTGAAGGGGATCTGGCAGGAGAGGCGGGAGGTGGGGGTGCGTTCGTCCGAGCCGTCCAGCAAATCGTTTTCGTCGGCGCTCATGGGGGCGAGGCGGGCGAAATCGTCCGGGTGGACGATGACGTGGCAGGTGGCGCAGGAGAGGCAGCCGCCGCACAGGGCGGCCAGTTCATCGAATCCGGCGCCGCGGATCGCTTCCATGACGGAGCCGTGGGCGGAAGCGGTCACATCACGCGTGGCGCCGGCAAGGTTGGTGACGGTCAGGATGGGCAAGGGCGGGTCCTTCGGCGGGGCGGTGTGTGGCTAGGGTATTGGGTGGGCAAGCAGGAAGGAAGATGTTCTTTTTTGNNTTGAGGTGAGTTCTTGATTCTGCCCCGCCTGCACGAACTCGCCGCCATCACCGCCGAGGATGGCCGGCTGACACGTTTGTTCATGACGCCCGAACAGAAGCGGGCGAGCGCGCTGGTGGCGGGGTGGATGGCGCAGGCCGGGATGGCGGTGCGGGTGGATGCGATCGGCAATGTGGTGGGGCGGCTTGATGGGCAGGGGCCGGCGCTGATGCTGGGTTCCCACCTCGATACGGTGCGCAATGCCGGGCGGTATGATGGGATGCTGGGGGTGGTAACGGCGATTGCCTGTGTGGAGCGCATGGTGAAGGCCGGCACGCGCCCGCGTTTCCCGGTGGAGGTGGTGGGGTTCAGCGAGGAGGAGGGTGTGCGCTTCGGCGCGGCGCTGCTGGGCAGCCGGGCGGTGGCCGGCACGTTCGATCCCGCGGTGCTGGACCGGGTGGATGCCGATGGGGTGACGATGCGCGAGGCGATCGGCCGCTTCGGACTTGATCCGGCCATGATCGGCACCGCGGCGCGGCGGCGGGAGGAGATTGCGGCTTACCTGGAGCTGCATATCGAGCAGGGGCCGGTTCTGGAGGCGGCAGGGCTGCCGGTGGGCTGCGTGAGCGCGATCAGCGGGGCGGGGCGGTTCGAGGTGGTGGTGCAGGGCGCGGCCGGGCATGCCGGCACGGTGCCGATGGGGCAGCGGCGGGACGCCCTGGCCGCCGCGGCTGAATCTGTGCTGGCGGTGGAACGGCGCTGCGGCGCGGAGGCGGGGCTGGTGGGCACGGTTGGCCGGCTGGAGGTGGCCGATGGCGCCACCAACGTGATCCCCGGCCGGGTGCGGTTCACCATGGACATCCGCGCGCCGGAGGATGCGCAGCGCGCGCGCGCCGAAGCCGATATCCTGGCGGCGATCGCCGCGGTCGCGCACGCAAGGGGTGTGCAGGCGCTTGTGGAGCGGATCTACGACATGGCGGCCGCCCCCTGTGCCCCTTGGTTGATGCGCCAGATCGAGCGGAGCATTGCGGCCGCGGGCGTGGCGGCGCTTCGCTTGCCCAGCGGCGCGGGGCATGATGGGCTGGCGATGCGGGCGGTTGCCGATATCGGCATGATTTTCGTGCGCTGCGCCGGCGGGGTGAGCCATCATCCGTCGGAGTCGATCACCGAGGCGGATGCGGAGACGGGGGCGCGGGTGCTGCAACATTTCATTGAGAATTTCGAGGTGGGGGCATGACCTATCCGCGCGACATGGTTGGGTATGGCGCCCACCCGCCGCATGCCCAGTGGCCGGGCGATGCGCGGATTGCGCTGCAATTCGTGATCAATTACGAGGAGGGCGGCGAGAATTGCGTGCTGCACGGGGATGCAGCCTCCGAGGTGTTTCTCTCCGAGATCATCGGTGCCGCGGCGTTTGAGGGGCGGCGGCATATGAGCATGGAGTCGATCTACGAGTACGGCAGCCGGGCCGGGTTCTGGCGGCTGATGCGCGTATTCGGTGCGCGGAGCTTGCCTGTCACGTTCTTCGCCGTGGGCATGGCGCTACAGCGCAACCCGGCGGCCGCGCGGGCGATGGTGGCGGCGGGGCATGAGGTGGCAAGCCATGGCTGGCGCTGGATCAATTACGATCTGATCGACGAGGCAACGGAGCGCGCCCATCTGCGCCAGGCGGTGGACAGCATCGAACGCCTGACCGGCGTGCGCCCGGTGGGCTGGTACACGGGCCGCACGAGCGAGCGCACGATGCGGATTGTGGCTGAGGAGGGCGGCTTTCTCTACGATTCGGATTCCTATGCCGATGATCTGCCCTATTGGCTGGAAGTGGCCGGGCGTGACCATCTGATCGTGCCCTATACGCTGGATGCCAACGACATGCGTTTTGCCACCGCGCAGGGTTTCAACAGTGGCGATCAGTTCTTTTCCTATCTGCGCGATTCGTTCGATACGCTGTATGCGGAGGGTGCGGAGGCGCCGAAGATGATGTCGGTAGGGTTGCATTGCCGCCTGGCGGGCCGCCCGGGGCGCGTTGCGGCGTTGCAGCGTTTTCTGGATTATGTTCAGGGGTTCGACAAAGTTTGGATTTGCCGGCGGGCGGATATCGCGCGGCATTGGCGCGCGGTGCATCCGCGGGTGGGATAGGCGGAAGGGCAGGTGTGTTTGTAAATCGGTACCCAACTGGGTACCCCCTTTGGCGACTCCGCGTAATACGTTGATGTAAATAGGCTATTTTTGTTCTGGGCGGGTCCAGATCGGCGCCGATTGGGACCCCGCCCCAAACTCAGCCTCGATCGAGCGCAGCAGAGGGGCTGGCGAGCGCGATCGTGGCATCTGACCCACGGCGAGCGCGCGACTAGCGTCATCGGTTGACACCGCGATCCGCCAACCCGGCCTAATTGGGGTCGCCGCACGATTTGTC
>PKZM01000182.1 GCA_003133065.1 Acetobacteraceae bacterium | reverse complement strand
AGCTTCGCCACAATATGCGGCGGCGTCGGGCTATCGGGGTTCCCCATGCCGAGGTCTATAATATCCTGCCCCGCCCCCCGCGCCTTCGCCTTGGCGCCATTCACCTCCGCAAACACATACGGCGGCAACCGCCTGATCCTATGAAACTCCTCGCTCATCCAGCCGAATCCTAAATGTCAAAAGTTCTTTGCTTCTTTCTTTCAAGAAAGAAGACTCTTTTTTTTGAAAAAAAAGCAAAAAACTCTTGTTCGTTAATAGTGAAGCTGTAGCACCGCGCCGCGTCCAAAGGGATCGGCGCCCAGGCGTAGGGCGGATTGCGGCACGTGCAGGGCTTGCAGCGCTTTGGCCACCGCATCGGCGCGCTTCAGCGCCAGCGCAATCGCCGCCTCCTGGCCATCCGGCGTGTCCGAATCCGCATCGCCCTGCCCGATGATGTCGATGGCCTGCTTGCCGCGCCGTACGGCCACGTCCTTCACCACCTGGATCTGGGATGCCGGCAGCGCCACGGATCCATGGGGAAAATACACCGCCGTGCCCGGCGGCGGCGTCAGCGTGCTCACCGGAATGATCCGCACGGTGGGCGCCGGCTCCGCGGCCACGCCTTCAAACGTCGCCGGCGCGGGCGGTGCGGCGGGAATCTCCGGCAGGCCGGCCGGCAGGTCCGGCGTGCCCACAATCTTCAGCCCGGCGCCCGGCGACGGTGACGGCGCCACAACGGCCACGGCCGCTTCCGGCGCTGGGGCCACGGCGGCGGCCGCAGACTTGGGCACAGAAGGCGCGGCCGCTGGCGGCGCGGGCTCGGCGGCCTGCATCGTCGCGTTCGCCACGCCCTCCGTTGCAGCAGGGCCAGGGGCAGCGGCCGCCGGTACAGGCGCCGGCGGCGGCACCACCACCACAATGGGCGTGTCGGCGGCCACCCTTTCGGTCCGGTCGCGCTCGCTCTCCAGCTCCGACTCCAGCGAGCTGCGGAAAGCCTTGTCCGGCATCACCGGCTTCTGCGTGGGCACGCTGCCCAGCTTGGGGTAAGGCATGCCCGCGCCGGGCGGCGGCGGCCGCTGCGCGGCAATCTGCCCCCCCTCCAGATTATGAAACAGATCAACCGGCTGGCGCAGCGGATTGCCGCACCCGGCCAGCGCCAGGCAGGCCAGCGTCACCCAAGCCGCCCTCGTCCCCCGGGCACCGCCACGCGCGGGGCAGACCCAGTCTGCCGGCATGGCCGTCGCTTGAACCGGCTTGCCGTGCCGCCTACCGTACATCCCAATAACCAGGCATCAAGCCGCAGCCTCCGCATGACGCACCGATCCACCGCTGAACCGCGTCCGCCGGAAAGGATACACAGGAAATGTCCACGCCCCGCAACCTCGGCACGAACACGCCGCCCACGGGCACGAAAGGGCCGGATGCCGCATCCGCCCAGCCCGCATCACCAAAGGCGGCCGACCCCAAGATGGCGGAGTTCAAGCTCGCGGACCCCGCGGTCATCGGCCGCTCGATGGCCGACATCGCCGAACGCTCCCAGCGCATCGTGGCCGACTGGCTGGACCGCCAATCCCGCTCCACCCAAACGGCCGACCCGCTCAATCTCGGCCGCGCCTTCCTGGAAATGACCGCCAAGCTCATCCAGAACCCCACGCGCATGGTGCAAGCGCAGATCGGCTTCTGGCAGGATTACGTCACCCTCTGGCAGAACACCACGCGCCGGATGATGGGCATCGATCCCGCGCCGGTGATCGAACCCGACCAGAAAGACAAAAGATTTCGCGACGAAGCCTGGCAGCAGAGCGAGGTGTTCGACTTCATCAAGCAAAGCTACCTGCTCTGCGCCCGCTATGTGCACGATGTGGTCGGCGGCGTGGAGGGGATGGAGCCCAAAACCGCCAAGAAGGTGGATTTCTACGCCCGCCAGTTCATGGATGCGATGAGTCCGAGCAATTTCCTGCTCACCAACCCCGAGGTTCTCCGCCGCACCGCCGAGACCGGCGGCGAGAACCTGTTGCGCGGCCTGAACAATCTGCTGGGCGATTTGGAGCGGGGTCGCGGCAAACTCAGCATCCGCATGACCGATCCCGATGCCTTCAGGCTGGGCGAGAATATCGGCGTCAGCCCCGGAAAGATCGTTTTCCAGAATGAGCTGATGCAGCTGATCCAGTACGCGCCTTCCACCGAGGCGGTGCTGAAGCGGCCGCTGCTGATCCTGCCGCCCTGGATCAACAAGTTCTACATCCTCGATTTGCGGCCCAAGAACAGCTTCGTGCGCTATGCCGTCGCCCAGGGCCACACGGTGTTCATGGTCTCCTGGGTCAACCCCGATGCCGCACTCGGCGATGCGGGGTTCGAGGACTACATGCACAAAGGCGTGTTCGCGGCCCTCGATGCCATCGAGGCCGCCACCTCAGAACGCGATGTCAACGCCATCGGCTATTGCCTGGGCGGCACGCTGCTGGCCACCAGCCTGGCCTGGATGGCGCAAAAAGGGATCGACCGGATCAAATCCGCCACCTTCTTCGTATCGCTTCTGGATTTCGAGGAAGCCGGCGAACTCAGCGTGTTCATCGATGAGGAGCAGCTCAAGGCGCTGGAGCAACGCATGCAGCAGCACGGGTATCTGGAAGGCAGCGACATGGCCGCCACCTTCAACATGCTGCGCGCCAACGACCTGATCTGGTCCTTCGTCGTCAACAACTACCTGCTCGGCAACGATCCTTTCCCCTTCGATCTGCTCTACTGGAACGCGGATTCCACCCGCATGCCGGCACGCATGCACAGTTTCTATCTCCGCAACATGTATCAGCAGAACCTGCTGGCCAAACCAGGCGGGATTACGCTGGATGGGGTGGCGCTGGATCTCGCCCAAATCAAAACCCCCGCCTATTTTCTCTCCACGCGGGAAGACCATATCGCGCCGTGGCGCTCCACCTACCGCGGCGCGATGCTCCTGGGCGGCAAAACCCGCTTCGTGCTCGCCGCGTCCGGCCATATCGCGGGCGTGGTCAACCCGCCGGAGGGCGGAAAATACAACCATTGGGTGAATGAAGCCAAACCCGACTCCCCCCAGCTGTGGCTGGAGGGCGCCACAGAACTGGCCGGCTCCTGGTGGACGGACTGGAACCGCTGGGTCACCGCCAAGGCACCCAAAACCGTGCCCGCCCGAATCCCCGGGCAAGGTGGCCTGCCGGCGATCGAGGATGCCCCCGGGCGCTATGTGCAGGTGAAATCCGGGGCGTGATGTCACCGAAGCAGGGCAGAATCGCTTTTTCGCGAAAAAGGGTGGAAAAACTTTTGATAGACATGACGTGGCCACTGTATGGAGATGGTCGAGCGCCCCCGTGGCCGAGTATTTGCAAGCCGTGTATTTGCAAACGTGTATTTGCAAAGCGGGCGCGTGACGGCGCGTGACGGCTGCTAGTAACCAGTGCTAGTAACGCGTTGTTAAAATTAGTGCGGTTTAATGAGACGAACCGGAAGTTAGGCGAGGTGCTTGTCCTGTTACTCCTTTCCCGGCCCCGCCGTTCCCGGCCAAATGCCCGCTATTTGAGCCCCGCATGATCAAGGTTGCACGATGACTTCGCCGTCCGCTGCCGCACCGCGCGCCGACATCGCGGTACACGCCGCCAGCGTGGCTGCTGCGCTGATCGTGGCCTTTCTGGTCGCCCTGAAGCTGCCACATATCGCCGGGACGGGCCTGGCCATCGCCGTCCTGGCCGCCTTCGGCGTGATATGGCTGCCGGTTTCCCTCGTGCTGCTGATCGCCGCGCGCCGCCGCCAGCGTGACCACGCGGCTGAGGAATCAGCCCTTCAGGCGCAGCGCCAGTTGGAGATATTCCTCGCCACCCGCCGCGACGGCCTCACCGGCTTGCAAAGCCGCGTGGTGTTCCTCGACGCGCTCACCGATCACGTCGCGCAATCCCGGGCCTTCGGCCTGCTGCTGATCGATCTGGACCGCTTCGGCATGATCAACGGCATGCACGGCGACAAGATCGGCAACGAGATCCTGCGCGCCTTCGCCGACCGGCTGCGCACCATCGCCGGCAAGCGCGAACACGTGGCGCGGCTTGATGGTGATGAATTCGCGCTGCTGCTGGACGCCCCGGAGGAGCTGCGCGACATCGACCAGGCCGCCATGCGCGTATTACGCCGCCTCAGCGAGCCCTACCCCGCGGCCGGCCAGCTTCTTGACTTGACCGCCAGCATGGGAATCGCCCTCTCGCCGCAGCACGGCAACACGGCCGAGGCCATCCTGAACGCCGCGCGCAGCGCGCTGGACAACGCCAAGGCCGCCGGCCGCGCCACCTGGCGCCTGTGCGGCAAGGACATCTCCGAGCGGCTGCTCCAGCGGGACAGTTTTCGCGGCGAGCTGATCCAGGCGATCGAAACCGGGTGCATCATCCCCTATTACCAGCCCATCGTCCGCCTGCCCTCGGGCGAGGTGGCGAAGTTCGAGGTTCTGGCCCGTTGGGCGCATCCCAAGGAAGGCCTGCTGACGCCCGACCGCTTCATACCGCTGGCCGAGGAACTCGGCCTGTCCGGCCAGGTGAGCATGTCCCTGATGCGCCACGTGGCCGTCGATTCCGCCCACTGGCCCGATTGGTGCCGCTTCGCCATCAATGTGTCCGCGGGCCAGATGCGCGACCTGATCGGGTTCATTCGCAACCAGCCGGGCGACTGGCAGCGCCGCATGGACCTCAGCCGCCTGGACGTGGAAATCACCGAGAACGCGTTGCTCTACGACCGCACCATGGCCCAGGAACTGATCGCCGCGCTCCACGACATGGGCGCCCGCGCCGGCCTGGACAATTTCGGCAGCGGCTACTCCAACCTGTCGCATCTGCGCGACATGCCGTTCGACAGCATCAAGATCGGCAAGGAATTCATCCAGAAGCTGCTGGTGGATGCCCGCGCGGAAGCCTGCGTCATGTCCATGCTGTGGCTGGGCCACGGCCTCGGCATCGACATGGTCGCCGACGGCGTGGAGGACGAAGAGACGGCCGCCCGGCTGGCCACCATGGGCTGCCACTTCGCCCAGGGTTTTCTCTATGCACGCCCGACACCGGCGTCGGGCGCGCGGGAGATGCTCAATCTGCCGGCATTGCCGCAGGCGCAGGCAGCGGAGTAGGAAGGAAGGTCTTCTTTTTTGAAAAAAAGAAGCAAAAAACTTTTAACTACGGTGCGCGACTCGCCGGCAGCACACGCCAATGAGCAAAAGTTTTTTGGTTCTTTTTTTCAAAAAAGAACACTTTCTTACTTCCTGAAAAAACTATCCGCCAATCCCCTCGCCCCCTCCTTAGCCGCGATCACCCCCTCCGCCCGCGCGATCTCCGCCCGCAGACCCGCGATATAGGCACGCAGATCGGCCACGCTCATCGGATCCAGGGTCTTCAGCGGGCAGGCCGGCTGCCTAACTTCTTCGTCTTCGATCATCGCACCACCTTGACCCGCCGGGACACGCCGCCCCATATCCCGGGCATTGATGAAATGATGGCGCGCCCGAGCCCCAGACTCTTCCTCATCGGCCATCTCCTTCCGGCCTGGTGAAGAACCCGACGGCCTGGCCGCGGCCGGCGCCGAAGGATGATACAATGACCCTGCCGCTGATGCCAAAAGCCACTGCCGTGTGGCTGATCGACAAGACCGCCCTCACCTTCACCCAGATCGCCGACTACTGCGGCATGCACCCGTTGGAAATCCAGGCCATCGCTGATGGCGAGGTGGCCCAGGGCATCAACGGCTATGATCCCGTGGCCAACAGCCAGGTGACGGCCGAGGAAATCGCCCGCTGCGAGAAGGATCCCGCGGCACGGCTGAAGATGATGCCGGTGACGACGCACACCCCCAAGAAGCAGAAGGGCGCGCGCTATACGCCGGTGGCCAAGCGCAACGACCGCCCGGACGGCATTGCCTTCGTTCTGCGCAACTACCCTCAGCTCTCCGAGGCGCAGGTGATCAAGCTGCTGGGCACCACCAAGGACACCATCCAGAAGGTGCGTGACCGCCAGCACTGGAACAGTGCCAACATCAAGCCGCGCGATCCGGTGATCCTTGGCCTGTGCACGCAGACCGACCTCAATGCGATGGTCAACGCCGCCAATGAGCGCCTCGCGCGTGAAGGCCGCGCTGTGCCGCCACCGCCGCAGATCGAGGCGGACGAAGCCGCGTAAACCGAGGAACCGGGATGAGCGCCAGTACGACCAAGGAGATCTACGACGTCTTCAAGTCCATGGGCGCGGCTGACGCAGAGGCCATGAATGCCGCGTTTCGGCTCGCGGAGCCGGAACGCGAGATCGCCCGGGTTAAAGATGGCCTTGAGCGCCTGGCTGACGAGTTGGCCGGACTAAGAAGCGACTTCGCCGGACTGAGAAGCGACGTCGTAGGACTGAGAAGCGACTTCGCCGGACAGAAAGGCGAAGTCGTTGGGCTGAGGGGAGATTTCCTCAAGCTGGCGGAAGTTGTGACAAAGCTTCAGGTCGATGCAGCGACAACGCGTGGGAATGTCAGCCTGCTGACCTGGATGGTCGGTATCGTCATTGCAACCCTGGTGATGCCGGTGCTCGCCCGCGTGTTAGGCCATTGAAAGCGCAGCCCAGGGGGGCGTTTTGCCCCCTGGGCTGTCCGCACCGTCAGGCGCGTCGCAAGCGCTCCATCTCTTCCTTCACGCGCAGTTTTTCCAGCTTCAGGCGGGAGAGCGCGCTGTCATCGGGGCGAGGGCGATGGTCTTCATCGAAAATCTTCATCTCAAGGCTGGCGTGGCGATGGCTCAGACTCTCAATACGGGCTTGCAGGCTCATGAAGTGCCTCCGTGCTGAAGATGACACCCGTGATATGGGTGCCACGGAACGCTAATACACACCCCAGGGCGAATACCATCCAAATTTGCGCGGGGCGCCCCGCGCGCGCCCTGCTATGCTTGAACCCTTCCCATGCTATTGAGCCGCAATGCTGACCGACCGCGACTCCCTGCTGCGCAAGCTCCACGAACTCCGCAGCGAGCACCGTGATCTCGATACCGTGATCGCCCGCCTGGCCCCGCAGCCGGTCGATCAACTGCAGGTGCAACGCCTCAAGAAGCGCAAATTGCTTCTCAAGGACGAGATCGCCTGGCTGGAAAGCCACCTGATCCCGGACAACATCGCCTGATGCCGGCGCCTCACGCGGCACACCCGGCCGGCAGCATCAAAATCGGGATCATCATGGGCAGCCAGTCGGACTGGGCCACCCTGCGCCACGCGGCCAGCATGCTGGAAACCCTGGGTGTGGCGCACGAAACCCGTATCGTCTCCGCCCACCGTACCCCCGACCGCCTGGCCGAATACGCCCGCACCGCGCGGGCCCGCGGCATCGCCGTGATCATCGCCGGCGCCGGCGGGGCCGCTCACCTGCCCGGCATGTGCGCGGCCTGGACGCCCCTNNCCGGTGGGCACGCTCGCCATCGGCCGCGCCGGCGCGGTGAATGCCGCCCTGCTGGCCGCCGGCATCCTCGCTTTGGCCGATCCCCCCCTCGCCACTCGGTTGGACGCCTATCGCGCCGCGCAGACGGCGGCGGTGGCCGAGATCCCGCACGATACGCCGCCTGCATGACGCCCCTGCCCCCAGGCGCCACCATCGGCATCGTGGGCGGCGGCCAGCTTGGCCGCATGTCCGCCATGGCCGCCGCCCGCCTGGGCTACCGCGCCCATATCCTGACCGAGGAACCGCAGGGCCCGGCCGCGCAGGTGGCCGCCGGCACCACGATCGGCCCCTACGACGACCCCACCACCATCGCCGCCTTCGCCGCCTGCGTGGATGTGGTGACCTTCGAGTTCGAAAATGTCAGCGCCGCCGGGCTGGACCTGCTGGCGGCCGCACGGCCGGTACACCCCTCCCCGGCCGTGCTGCGCCTCACGCAGGCGCGCGTCACCGAAAAGTCTTTTATTAACGCAGCCGGTGTGCCCACGGTCGCCTGGCTGCCGGTGGGCTCGCCGGAGGAACTGGCCGCCGCCGTGGCACAACTCGGGCTGCCCGCCGTACTGAAAACCACGCGCCTGGGCTATGACGGCCGCGGCCAGGCGATGCTGCGCACAATGGCAGACCTCGCCCCCGCCTATGAGCGCCTCTCGCCCAAGCCGCTGATCCTGGAGGCGTTCGTCGATTTCGCCTGCGAGATCAGCGTCATCATCGCCCGCGGGCAGGATGGGCAGATGGCCGTGTTCGATGCCGTGGAAAACCGCCATCGCCACCACATCCTCGATCTCACGCTCGCCCCGGCCCCCATCACGCCGGATCTCGCCGCACAGGCCCAGGCGATCGCGCGCGAAATCGCGGTGGCGATCGGGCTGGTCGGCCTGCTGGCGGTGGAGATGTTCGTGGATGCCTCCGGCCACATCTTGGTCAACGAACTGGCCCCAAGGCCGCATAATTCCGGGCACTGGACCATCGATGCCTGCCCCGCCAGCCAGTTCGAGATGCATATCCGCGCCGTCGCCGGCCTTCCCTTGCCGCCGGCCACGCGCCACAGCGATGCCGTGATGAAGAACCTCGTCGGCCCGGAGGCAACCGCACTCTGGCCGGATATCCTGGCCACGCCCGGACTGATCCCGCATCTCTACGGCAAGGCGGAGGCGCGGGCGGGGCGCAAAATGGGCCATGTCACGCGGCTATTCGCCCGCGGCGCTCTGCCGGGCCAGTTCGGCCTGTCGGCGGCGCTGGGCGTGCTGGGTGGCGAGTCATAAATGTATCGTAACGAAATTCGAAAATGCATCGCCTTGCGCTCCCCAACTGGTTACAGTCGGTAACATTTACAGGGGAAGCATTGATGAAAACCCGTATTGCCGCCCTCGCCGTCCTGGCGGGGCTTATGCCTGTTCTCGCAGCCGCAAATCCGGTGGAAACCGTTCTGCACCGGTTCGCCTCACGCCCGCGCTACGGTCAGCCCGGGCCACAGGATGGCGGCAACCCATTAGCGGGGTTCATCGTGGACCCAAACGGCGTGCTCTACGGAACCACATCCACCGGCGGCGGCGCCTGCGGCAGCAACGGATCCGGCTGCGGCGCCATCTACACGCTGACACCGCCGGCCCCAGGCAAGATCGCATGGACGAAGCAAATGATCGCCCGGTTCGAGGACGAAGGCAGCTACCCCAGCGCCGCCCTCACCTTCGGCCCCGGCGGAACCCTGTTCGGTACCACCGCCAGCGGCGACACGGCGGACTCGATCAACGGCACCGTATTCGAATTGGTGCCGCCAGTTTCCCCCAGAACCGCCTGGACGAAGCACATTCTGTATCGTTTCACCGGCGCCAGCGCGGACGGCTCGCACCCTGTGGGCCGACTGTTACTTGGGGAGGACGGCGCGCTCTACGGCACAACCCAGGCCGGCGGCGAAGCCAACGATGGCACCATCTTCAAGCTGGCGCCGCCGATCCCGCCAAAACAGGCCTGGAAGGCGACCATACTGCACAGTTTCTCGGGCGCCGATGGTGCATCTCCCCTGGGCGGCCTGACCGCGATCAGCGGCGGCAGACTGGTGGGAGCCGCGAGCAGCGGCGGTGCTGACGGTTTCGGGGTGATCTACGCCATTACCCCGCCGGTCGCACCGCATGTGCGCTGGGCAGAGGCAACGCTGTTCGCTTTCACCGGCTACAGCACCGGGTTCGCACCGCAAATGGTCGACCTTGTCGCCGATACCAACGGCACCCTGTATGGCACGACAGCCTCGGGCGGCGCCGGCAGCGCCGGCACGGTGTTCAGCCTCACGCCGCCAGCAGAGCCGCAGAAAACCTGGACCCAGACCATCCTGTATAGTTTCGCCGGGAGCGCGGATGGCGCGACACCCTATGCTGGGCTCACCGGCGATGCCTCCGGCAACCTCTATGGCACCACGCGAAACGGCGGCCCGGCGGGCTTCGGCACGGTATACAAGCTTTCGCCACCACCCCAGCCCGGCGGGATCTGGACGGAAACGCTTCTCCACAGCTTCGCCGGCGGCCGCGACGGCAGCCTGCCGGTTGCTCCCGTTCTGGTCTCCGGCGGCAGCCTTTACGGCAGCACGAACGAAGGCGGCGNNAACCAAAAAACTTTTGCCTGTTCAGGTACGCACCGCGCAAGCGTGTCGGATCGCCGGGAAGGCGCAGGGGTAAAAGTTTTTTGGTTCTTTTTTTCAAAAAAGAACATCTTTCTTCCTTCCTACCCCTAAGCTACGTCCCCCACCATGCCCAGCAGCAACGACATCCGCGCCACCTTCCTCAACTATTTTGCCCGCAACGGGCATCAGATCGTGCCCAGCGCCTCCCTCGTCCCGCGCAACGACCCCAGCCTGCTGTTTACCAGCGCTG
>PKZM01000066.1 GCA_003133065.1 Acetobacteraceae bacterium | reverse complement strand
GAGCTCCTCCTCCACCACAACACCCTGCTGATCGGCCTCGGCGCCGAACCCTACGAAAAACAGGCGCTGCTCGATAACCTTCTCGCCATCGCCCCCAAATTGTTGCCCTTCATCGAACCCGTCTGGGAACGCCTCGATCAGGCCAGGCGAGACGGCAAGCGCATCCTCTTCGAAGGCGCCCAGGCCGTCATGCTGGATGTGGATCACGGCACCTACCCCTTCGTCACCAGCAGCAATACCGTTGCCGCCACCGCCGCCAGCGGCAGCGGGGTAGGGCCCGGCGCCGTCGGCTTCGTCCTCGGCATCGCCAAGGCCTACACCACCCGCGTCGGCTCCGGCCCGTTCCCCACGGAACTGATGGACGATACCGGCCGCCTGCTCGGCGAACGCGGCCACGAATTCGGCACCGTCACCGGCCGCCCCCGCCGCTGCGGCTGGTTCGATGCCGCCATGGTCCGCCAGGCCGTNNAAATCGGCGGCCAAACCTACGCCTACCTTCCCGCCGCCCAAGGCGCCCAGGCCGCCGCCCGCCCCATCTACGAATCCATCGAAGGCTGGCGCGGCAGCACCCGCGGCGCCCGCTCCTGGGCGGACCTGCCCGCCCAGGCCATCAAATACGTCCGCCGCATCGAGGAGCTTGTGGAGGCCCCCGTCACCCTCCTCTCCACCAGCCCCGAACGCGACGACACAATCCTGGTGCGCGATCCGTTCCAGGGGTAATCTATGACGGATTGGCGCAACCTTGCGCAGGCCTATGGAGAAGCCAGCATTTAGGGTGCAATGCCTCTTCGCATTGCACCGCTGCGCGGATCAGCGAGATGGTGCAGTGCCAAAAGCGCACTGCACCCTACTCAGTCTGAATTTGCCATCCACCGAGCAACTCAGCAATTCTCTGGTCACGAGCGAGAATGGCATCGACGATCGCAAAGGCACGTTCCGCAGTCGGTGTTCCGAGTACCTGATCACGGTCTAATGCTACGCCAATGAGCGGGCTTTGAGCCACTGCTCGTGCACGCGCATTAATAACCATAAACGATGGCCCTGTCTCATAAATGCGGTAGGCGAGGCTTACAGCTATGCGGTTCTCCGCACTTGCTGTTTCGCCCCACGGGCCAATCATCATGTCGAAATTGGCGCCCTGATCTGGCACATGGCCGAGTGTCCAATGGACAAAGTATGCAGCAAGGCAAGCCTCACCCTCATAGGCAAATCCCCAGACGCGACGGCTGCTGCGGCCACAGCAGAAACACGTGCCAGTGTCGCGTTCACCGGTCGGCTCGATGGTAATGACCGCCAGGTCCATTAATTTGCGTACTTACCCTGTCCCGCCTCGCGCCTCGCCCTAATCCGCACTCCCCCTCACCTCCGGCCATACATCATCCCACGTCCCACCCGTGGAGGCCTTGCTATACTCCGTCGACCTGTTCTCAAAAAAATTCGCATGCTCCGGCGCGTTCAACATATCATCCAGCCAGGGCAGCGGATTGCGCTCCACATGAAACAACGGGCTCAACCCCAGCTGCATCAGCCGCCGATCGGCAATGAACCGGATATAGCTCTTCACCTGCGCCGCATCCAATCCATCCACCGGACCCAGCTCAAACGCCAGATCAATGAACGCATCCTCGTGATCCACGATCGTGGCACAGGTGATATACAGCTCGCGCCGCAACTCCTCCGTCCAGATCTCCGGATTCTCCTGAATGAACGTCCGGAACAGTTTTATGATCGAAAGGCAATGCAGCGTCTCGTCCCGTACCGACCAACTGACGATCTGCCCCATCCCCTTCAATTTATTNNAAACCCTGCATGTAATCGAATTTGTCTTTCATCTCCTTGAACCGGCGAAACGCCTGGTACTCCAGCTCCGGCATTCCGATCGTATCGAGAAGATGGCTGTAGGCGGCGATGTGCACCGTCTCGATATTCGAAAACGCCGACAGCATCATCAGCACTTCAGTCGGCTTAAAAACCTGGCTGTAATGCTTCATGTAGCAATTATTCACCTCAACATCGCTCTGGGTGAAAAACCGGAAAATCTGCGTCACCAGATTGCGCTCGGCATCCGTCAGGTTCCGATGCCAATCCTTCACGTCATCGGCCAGCGGAACCTCCTCCGGCAGCCAGTGCACCCGCTGCTGCGTCAGCCACGCCTCATATGCCCACGGATAGCGGAACGGCTTGTACACCGGATTCTCCGTCAGCAGATCGAAGCGAACCGGCTGCTCATCCATGCTCACACCACTCGGGCTATGCTGATCCATATGCTGTCCTAAATCGGGGGTTGCACCCCTATATATGGTGTTGCCGCGAGTCTACCAGCCGGTGAAGCGACACCCATCAACCCAGCTATTCGCGGAAGGAAGATGTTCTTTTTTGAAAAAAAGAACCAAAAAACTTTTATTCGTTCAGTACCCGTGGTTCCAACCGTGTCGGATCGCAGGGAAGGGCGCAAGAACAAAAGTTTTTTGGTTCTTTTTTTCAAAAAAGAACACTTCCTTCCTTTCTCTCCCCGGGCCGCCCCATGAAACCCCCCCTCCGCCTCACCCGCCGCGTCATCCTCGCCACCCGCCGCTGGCAACGCCGTACCCTGTTCGTCTTCGGCGGCGTGGTCGTCGGCGGTGCCGCGGTCGCCCTGGCCTACACGGCCGACATCACCGGCCGCATTTTCCACGCCGGCTTCGCCGCCCATCCGCTCTGGGCGCTGCTGGTCACCCCCACCGGCTTCGCCCTGTGCAGCTATATCTCCCGCCGCTTCTTCCCCAATTCCGGCGGCAGCGGCATCCCCCAGGCCATTGCCGCCATGCAGCTCTCCGGCCGCGCGGCGCGCCAGCGCCTGGTCTCCCTGCGACTCGCCGTGGGTAAAATGATCCTGCTGCTGGTGGGCCTTCTCTGCGGCGCCTCCATCGGCCGGGAAGGCCCCACCGTGCAGGTGGGTGCCTCCATCATGTTCGCCGTCGGCCGGCTCTCGCCGCGCCGCCAGCCCGGCCTGATCCTGGCCGGTGCCGCCGCCGGCGTCTCCGCCGCGTTCAACACGCCCCTCGCCGGCATCGTCTTCGGCATCGAGGAAATGAGCCGCTCCTTCGAGGCCCGCACCAGCGGCGTCATCATCGGCGGCGTCATCGCCGCCGGCCTCACCTCGCTCGCGCTGCAGGGCGACTACACCTATTTCGGCACCACCCACGAAGCGCTCCACGGCGTGCAAGGCTGGCTGGCCCTGCCAGTGCTCTCCCTGTTCGCCGGCCTCTGCGGCGGCTGCTTCAGCCGCGCCCTCATCCTGTTTGGCGGCGCGCTCACCGGCTGGCCAGGCCGCTTCCTGCGCCAGCGCCCGGTGGCCTTTGCCGCGTTGTGCGGCCTGGTCGTCGCCCTATGCGGCCTGCTCTCGCATGGTGACGCGTTCGGCACCGGCTACGCGCAGGCCCGCGCCCTGGTCCAGGGCACGCCGGGCGCCCCCAGCCTCGCCTTCGGCGCGCTGAAATTCCTCGCCACCGTCGCCTCCTCCATCAGCGGCATCCCCGGCGGCATCTTCGCGCCCTCCCTGGCGGTCGGCGCCGGCCTCGGTGCCGACATTGCCGCCCTTCTCCCCGGCCAGCCCGCGCAGGTGATGGTGGTGCTCGCCATGGTCGCCTATTTCGCCGGCGTGGTGCAGGCGCCCATCACCGCCTTCGTGATCGTCACGGAAATGACCGACGATCACGCCCTGGTCGTGCCCCTGATGATCGCCGCCCTGCTCGGCTACGGTGCTTCCCGCGCGGTGTGCCCCGAAGGCGTCTACCACGCGCTGGCGCATAATTTCGTGCGCGCGGAAATCCTGGCGCAGGGGGAACCGGCGGTGGCGCCGCCTGCGGTGGGGTAAGGAAGAATGTTCTTTTTTGAAAAAAAGAACCAAAAAACTTTTATCCCTTTGCGCACGCTGCCGGCGAGTTGCGCGCCAGGTGTCAAAAGTTTTTTGCTTCTTTTTTTCAAAAAAGAAGACCTCTTCCTTACTTTAACGCGATCGCATCGCTCAGCCGATCCAGCGCCTTGCCCTCCAACAGCACCACATCCAGATCGTTCGCAACCGGACCATAAGTGGTGAACGCCGTGCGGTCTCGCCGCGCCGCTTCGGCCGGGTCCTTGGGCACGATCAGCCAGTCCGCCACCACAATCGCCTGCCCGTCCGCGGTGATATCGAAACGGCTGAGCGTGATGATAATCCGGTAGGTCGGCGTCTGCCGCTGCGGCGCGCTGGTCACCAGCGCATCCGGGCGCCGCTGGGCCAATTGCGCCGTCACCCGGTTGGTCATCTCCGTCGACAGGCGTGATGCCCAGCGGCCATGGCCGCTTCGCAGCAGGCTGGCGCCGGCGCGGACCAGGATATCCTCGTTATCCAGCTCCTCCGGTATCGCGATCCGGTCCACCGCGATGATCACGGGCACGCTTGGCAAACCACCGCCTTCGGCCGACGCATGGCCGGCCCCGAGCGTATACAAAACCAGCGGCGGCCCCGCGCAGGCTGCAAGCAGGCTGGCCAGCGTGCCAAGCAGCAGCGCAGCCCGGGTGGCCCGGCCCGGTCCTGTCACGGCCGCCGCCCCGTCAGCAAAAGCTGCGGATTATGCTCCACATCGCTGGAAAAGCCGCGCAGCGCGGCCGCCGCGGCCGCAAGATCGCTCAGCGTCGATTCGATATTGGCCCGCGCCGCCGCACGGTCCGATGTCAGGCCCTTCACGTCGCGCAGCACATCGCGCGCCTGCTGCATGGCCGCGTTGGTTGAAGCCAGAAGCGTGTGCAGCTCGGCACTGCGCTGATCCAGCACGTGCGTGCCGGTATTGGCAACCCGCGTGATCGCGGCGAGCGTGATGCTCAGTTTGCCTTGCAGATCGCCCACCGTAGCCACCGCCACGTCGATCGCCTGTGCGGCCCGATCCGATGTGGATGTCAGGCTCGCAATCAGTGGCGGCACATCGTGATCCAGCTTGTCGGATAAGCTCCGCAGGCTCTTCAGCGTCGCCGTGGCATTGTCGGTCAGCTCCCGCAGCGGCAGATTGATGATGGCATTCCTCAGCTTGTCCATCGGCGACATCCGTGTGGGAATTTCCATCAACTGTGTGATGTCGGGGTGCAGTATCGCGGGCGAGGACGCATCGAAGTCGAGTTCGATCTCCGCTTGCCCTGTCACGATACTCTCCACGTTCAATTCCGCCCGCATCCCTCGGGCTATCATCTTCGCCAGATGCTCGACCGTATTGGTGGTTTCCGGCCCCACACGCACATGGTCCGGCGCAAGCTCCAGCGTGACCGGAATAAAGGCGGTGTGGGTTTTCTGATCGAAAACGATCACGATATCCGTCACCGAGCCGACTTGCACGCCGCGGAAGGTCACGGGCGCGCCAACGTTCAGCCCATCCACCGATCCTTGGAAAACCACGACGACGGCCCGGCTGGGATTGAATAGCCGCAGATTTCCGAACAGAACGATGGCCGCCAGGCCCAGAAGGCACCCTCCCAGCACAAAGGCGCCAACCACCGCCGGTGCGGCTGAGGCCTTCGCGGTGCTCATGCGGCGCGGCCCGCCGCGGGCTCCGCCACGCGTTGCCGGTGCATGAAGGCGCTCACCTGCGGATCTTGGCTTGTATCCCGCATCTGCGCCGGTGATCCGTGGGCGATCGCGGTTTTTGTGCCGGCATCGAGAAATACGCCATCATCGGCGATCGCGAACAGGCTGGGCAGTTCGTGGCTGACAATCACCACCGTGGCACCCAGCCCATCGCGCAGATTGAGGATCAGATCATCCAGCCGCCGCGAGGTAATCGGATCAAGCCCGGCCGAGGGCTCGTCGAAGAACAGCACATCGGGATCAAGCGCCAGCGCACGCGCAAGCCCCGCACGCTTGCGCATCCCCCCGCTCAGTTCGGATGGGCGCAGGTCGATGGCGTTTTCTATGCCCACCAAGGCGAGTTTGAATTTCACCAGGCGCTGAATGGCACTGGCGGTCAGATCCGTGAACATCTGCAACGGCAGGGCAACATTCTCGCCCACCGTCAGTGCGCTCCACAGCGCCGAATCTTGAAACAACACCCCGAATCGGCGATCGATGGCGGCGCGCCGCGCCTCATCGCAGGCCCAGTAATCCTCGCCTGCCACCGTGATCTCGCCCGCATCCGGCCGCAGCAACCCGATCATCGATTGCAGCATCGTGCTCTTGCCGCAACCGCTGCCGCCCATAATGGCAAAGATGCTGCCCTGATGTATATCGAACGCGAGGTTGTGCAGAATGACCTTCGATCCGAACGCCAGCGTCACATCGCGCACACAAATCAATGGCCCTTCCTCCGCGGCCGGGCCATGCGGTTCGGTCACGGGCTCATATCCCCAGCGCATTGGCGATGACGGCAAATACCGCATCCATCGCGATCACGCCGACAATCCCCACCACCACGGCCTGTGTTGCCGCCGTGCCGACATCCGCCGAGCTACGCCCCGCCTTCAGCCCGATATGGCACCCGGTGACGCCGATCAGCAGCGCAAAGGCGATGCTCTTGACGAAGCCGAATTCAAACTGGCTGAGCGGAACGGCGCTGAGCGTTTGATGGATATAGCTGGCGCCGGTGATCCCCAGCATGGCGCTGGCCACCACCAAACCGCCGATAATCCCCACCAGGCAGCCATACAGATACAGGAACGGCATGGTAACGACGAGCGACAATATGGAAGGCAGCACGATGTAATCCACCACCGGGATGCCGATCACCTTCAGCGCATCGATTTCCTCGCCGCCCTGCATGGTGGCAATCCGGGCGGCGTAGGCACCGCCGGTGCGCCCTGCCATCACGATCGCCGTCATCACCGCGGCCATTTCCCGCACCAGTGCCAGGCCCACCAGGTTGGCGACATAGGCGCCGGCGGCGAACTTGGCCAATTGCGCGGCCCCGACGAAGGCCAGGATGGCACCGACCAGAAAATTCACCACGCTGACGATCAGCAGGGCCGATGGCCCGGCATCGCGCAAATTGGCGAAGATATCCACCACCCGCACCCGTGCGCGGCCGAACGGCGCCAGCGCCCCGGCCCTGACCGTTTCGCCCAGCAGGATGCTGGTGGTGCCCAGGCTGCTCAACAGCGCCAGCGTTCCGCCGCCGATCCACGCGAGCAGAGAGCGGCGGGGGCGGGGGGCAGGTGCCGCCGGCTTGGGCGTGTCGCCCAGAAGCCCCAGCAGCTTGCGGGCTGCTTCCGGCAAGGCAGAATCGTCGATCGTGATGCCGCGTGCAGTCGCGTCCCGCCGCGCGTCCCACAGGAACGCGATCAGACCGCTATCCCACGTGCCAATGCCGGTCATGGTGAAGGCCAGTGTCTGGCGCGGCGCCACGGACTGCAATTCATTGGCGGCAAAATCGGGTATCCGGCCGGATTGCGCCACCCAGTCGCCCCAAACCGCCAGGCACGGCGCGCCACCTTCGGACCGCACTTGCCATGCGGGCGCCTCTGCCATCGCGTCCTGTGCCGTCAGGGTCGGTCAACCATACCCCACGCTTACCCGCGCGCGGGTCGCCTGTGGACCATCGGAAACTACCTACGGTGCCTACAGACCCAACTCGCTCAATCCTGGGTGCCCCGCCGGCCGTGGCCCCAGATCCCACAGGAATTTCCGCTCATTTTCCGCGATCGGCACATCGTTGATCGAAGCCTCGCGCCGCCGCATCAGCCCTTCCTCGGTGAACTCCCATTGTTCGTTGCCATGGCTGCGAAACCATGTGCCCGCGTCGTTATGCCATTCATACGCGAACCGCACCGCTATCCGGTTGCCGGTAAAGGCCCATACGTCCTTGATCAGCCGATACGCGTTCTCGGCGGCCCATTTGCGGGTCAGAAACGCCTCGATCGCCGGCCGCCCCGCAAAGAACTCGCTGCGGTTCCGCCATTGGCTATCCTCGGTATATGCCAGCGCGACCCGCGCCGGATCGCGCGTATTCCACGCATCCTCCGCCATCCGTGCCTTCTGTGCTGCACTCTCCGCCGTAAACGGCGGCAACGGCGGCCGTGCCATGTCTGTGTCTTCCCTTCGTCACCGAGCGTGACATGATAAAACCGAAGCCCATCTCCAGCCAACAGACAAAAGTTTTTTGCTTCTTTTTTTCAAAAAAGAAGCGCTTTCTTCCTCACTTCACCTGCGCCCTCAGCACCATCCCGAACAAATCCCGCGGCTCATCCGGATCGGCCAGCAAATCCAGTTCCGTGAACATGCCATGCGCCGCCAGTTGCCCCCGCACATAGCGCAGCGCCGAAAAATCCTCGATCGCGAACCCCACCGAGTCGAACAGCGTGATCGCTTGCGAGCTGCGCCGCCCCGGCGCCAGTCCGGCCGCCACCTGCCAGAACTCCGTCACCGGATAATCCCCCGGCAATTGCTGGATTTCCCCCTCGATCCGCGTTTGCGGCGGATATTCCACGAAGATGTCGGATCGCCGCAGGATATCGGCATGCAGCTCCGTCTTGCCGGGGCAATCGCCCCCCACCGCGTTGATATGCAGTCCCGCGCCCACCATATTGTCCGTCAGGATCGTCGCGTTCTGCTTGTCCGCTGTCACCGTCGTCACGATCTGCGCGCCCAGCACCGCCTCCTGGGCCGATTCGCACACCACGATCTCAAAACCCTTGCCCGCCAGGTTGCGGACCACCTTGCGGCTGGCTGCCGGATCGATGTCGTATAGGCGTAGCCGGTCCACGCCGAGCAGCGCCTTGAAGGCCACGGCCTGAAATTCCGCCTGTGCGCCGTTGCCGATCACCGCCATCGTGCGCCCGCCCGCCGGGGCCAGATGCTTGGCCACCAGCGCCGATGTCGCGGCCGTGCGCAGGGCCGTCAGGATCGTCATCTCGCTCAGCAGCAGCGGATATCCCGTGGCCACATCGCACAGCACGCCAAACGCGGTCACAGTCTGCAGGCCGTCGCGGGTGTTGCGCGGATGGCCGTTGACGTATTTGAAGCCGTACAGCGTGCCATCGCTCGTAGGCATCAGCTCGATCACGCCATCAACGCTATGGCTTGCCACCCGTGCCGATTTTTCGAAGCTCGGCCAACGCAGAAAATCCGCCTCGATGCACGACGCCAGTTCCACGATGAACCGCTCGATGCCAATCTCCAGCACCAGCCGCATCATGTGCTCCACACTCACAAACGGCACCACATTCAGACGGCGGCTCATCCGGCAACTCCAGAAGGAAGATTCTTCTTTTTCTGAAGAAAAAGAAGCAAAAAGACTTTGATTTAGTAGGTGCGCGTGGGGCGATCGAGCACCCGTCTGCCCATCAGGCTGGCGACGAGATCGACCAAGAGAAGGGCGGTGCGGCCGCGTTCGTCCAGGAACGGATTCAACTCCACCACATCCAGGCTGAACACCAGTCCGGTATCATGCAGCATCTCCATCACCAGATGCGCCTCGCGGAACGTCGCCCCGCCCGGTACCGTGGTGCCCACACCCGGTGCGATCAACGGATCCAGAAAATCCACATCCAGGCTGACATGCAAAACCCCGTTCGCCACCACCACACGTGCCAGAAACGCCGCCAGCAGCTTGGCCACGCCATGCTCGTCGATCGCGCGCATATCATGCACCGTAATACCGCTCCGCCCCAGCACGGCGCGCTCCGCCTCATCCACGCTGCGTATGCCCAGCATGCAGATATTTTCCGGCCGCACCGGATGCGCCACCGGCGGAAACCCGGCAAATCCCGCAAGCCCGGTCGCATACGCCACCGGAACCCCATGCAAATTCCCGCTTTGGCTCGTCTGCAGCGTATGCAGGTCGGGATGCGCATCCAGCCATAGCACGAACATCTCGCGCCCCAGCGCATCCGCCCGCCGTGCCACCCCCGTCAGCGTCCCCGCCGCCAGGCTATGGTCGCCGCCGCATACGATCGGCATCCCCACCTCACTCGCCGTGAACACGCCATCCGCGATCGCCTCCGTCCAAGCCACCACCTCGGCCAGCGCCTTCACCCGATCGTCCCGCAGATGGCGCAACGGGGCAGGGGAGAGATTGCCGCGGTCCTCCACCACATACCCCAGCGCGCGCAGTGCCCCCGGCAGCCCCGCCGCCCGCAGCGCGCTCGGCCCCATATCGCAGCCCAGCCGCCCGGACCCCTCCTGCACCGGCGCGCCAATCAGAATGCAGGGTCTTGTGGACATGGGACGACGCCAATCTTTGTTGCGACCCCCAAACCTTAGCCGCCCGCCCCGGCAGAACGAAGCCCCAAAACTGGCACTCCGCACACCCAAACTTGCCAAATCGGCAGCAAGAATGCTCAACTAGCGCCATGGACACCACCGATCAGCGCCTGCTCTCCCTGCTACGCCACGATGGCCGCCGCAGCATTTCCGATCTGGCAACCGAACTCGCCCTCTCCCGCGCCACGGTCCGTGCCCGCATCGAACGCATGGAGCAGCGCGGCGAGATCGTCGGCTACACCGTCATCCTGCGGGCGGACGCCGTCTGCATGCCCGTGCGCGGCATCACCCTGATCGAGGTGGAGGGCAAAGCCGCCACCCGCGTCACCGACATCCTCTCCGGCTTCGTGGAAGTGGGCGCCGTACACACCACCAACGGCCGCTGGGACCTGGTGGTTGAACTCGGCGCCGACAGCCTCACCGACCTCGACCGCGTCCTTCAGCGCATCCGCCACATCCCCGGCGTCACCGCATCGGAAACGAATTTGCTGCTGGCAACGCCGCATACGACGCGGGCCCGCCTCTAGAATAGAGTGGTATATCCTTGGTTTCCGCGGCATGATGACAAGATCATGGCTTTTCGCGATGTCATGCCGCGGCGGAGGACCATATTTTGAGTCCCAATCCCATAGCCGCCTCCCTTCAAGCTACCCTTGCCGCCAAGCCCGGCGCCGTATCCGCGCCACTCCCCTCCGCCCCTGGCGTGGTGATCTACAANNTGCGTCGACCTCAACGCGGATGTGCCGGCCGCGGAGATCGAGCGCCTTGCCGCGCAGTCCTACGACCTCGTGCGCGCCAGGCTCACCCGGAAGCAGAAGGCCGAGCTTGAGGCGCTGTCATCTTAAAATGCCGCGCATCCTATCCCGCGGCCTTCGATAACCGTTCCGATACCGAATCGCGTAGGGTGGGCTTTAGCCCACCACGACTATCCTGCGTATGCCGACCTTAAGTTCATGACGAACTCACCCCCACCTGCCGCCGCCGCAAATTTTCCCTCAGCTCCGCATCATGCGTCGGGTGCAGCGTCCCCATCAGCCTGTCCCACACCGTGAAATGCGGCGAATAATTACAATTGAAATACCGGTGATGCTGATCGTGGTGCGTCACACTATTGAAAGGCGAGGGCGGATACGTGATCCCGCCACCATGTTCCACACCGGAATGGCCAATAATCCCGGTGATATGATCATACAATTTATGCGCCAGCAGCACCACCGGCGCGATCGGCAAAATCAGATGCGCCACCAGCCAGTAGGATTGCAAAAACATGTTGTCGATAAACGTATCGCTGTTGTTCGACCACGCAACGGACGGCAGGCTCAAATGATGCCAGCGGTGAATGGCCCGGTAGAACGGCCTGGTGTGCAACAACCGATGCAGCCAATAGAACCACGTATCATAAGCGATCATCGACACAACGAAGGACAGAACGACAGACCATACATTCGTCGGCCCCGCCATCCATCCGATATGAAACCGGCTGTACAGCACATGCCCCACCGCGAACAACGCAGCGATACTCGCCAGCGAGCGCACGCTTTGCAGCATATCGCGCCGCACTTTCGCACCCGCCAACACGCGGCCAGGCTGGATCCGATCGGCGCTCGCCGGGTCGTTATTGAAAAACAAAAATCCGGTGGCAAAATACACCACCAGCAACAGCGCGTAAACCACCGCCCAGGTCTCGATAAAATAAACCGCTGTCACAAGGGTCATTGCCTGTCCTCGATCTGCCCGCAGCCAAAATCCGCCAGCACTGGCGCCAGCACGGTGCCAAAAACCTACGCCGCCAGTTCCACCACCAGCGGCACATGATCAGAGGGCGTATCATCCCCCCGCACGTGCTTATCCGGCACCGCGGAAACCAGCCGTTCCGCCACCGTGGGGGACAGCAGAGCATGATCAATCCGCAAGCCACGGTTCTTGGCCCAGCACCCCGCCTGATAATCCCAGAACGTATACACCGCGCCCTCAGGCTTTACCGCCCGCACCGCATCCGTCAGCCCGCCCCAAATCATCTGCCAGTACAGCGCCCGCGTCTGGGGCCGCACCAGCGCATCCTCCGGCCCCAGCACGCCGGCCGCAAAATCCACGTCCTGCGGGCATACATTGTAATCGCCTGCCAGAATCAACGGCACATCATCGGCCAGCAGCGCCGCCGCATGCGCGCCCAGACACTCCATCCACCGCAGCTTGTACTGGTAGCCCACATCGCCGTTGGAATTGCCGTTCGGCAAATACAGATTGCCCACCACCAGCCCGCCGAACGCCACCTCCAGATACCGCGCCTGCGCATCCTCCTCCGGCAGCCCCGGCAGCCGGGTCAGCCGCACATCAAGCGGCGCCCGTGCCAGCGCCGCCACACCATTGAAACCCTTCTGGCCGACGACCGCCGAATGCCATCCCATCTGTGCGAATACCGGCGGAAAGCTCGCCGTCTCGCACTTGATCTCCTGCAACAGCAGCAGATCCGGCGTATTGGCCTCCAGCCACCGGCAGATATTCTGCTCGCGGGCGCGGCTGCCGTTGACGTTCCAGGTCGCGATTTTCATGGAAGAAGAAAGGTCTTCTTTTTTGAAAAAAAGAAGCAAAAAACTTTTAGCTGTTGGTGCGCGACTCGCCGGCAGCGTACGCCATAGATAAAAGTTTTTTGGTTCTTTTTTTCAAAAAAGAACATTCTTTCTTACTAATCGATCGAAAAACTGGTGCCGCAGCCGCAGGAACTCGTCGCATTCGGATTGCGCACGGTAAAATAGCTGCCCATCAGCTCGTCCGCGTAATGCAGCTCCGCGCCTGCCAGCAAATCCAGGCTGGTCGGATCCACCACCACCCGCGCCGCCCCACGCTCGATCACCAGATCATCCGGGTTCAGCGCCTCGTCCAGATCGAACTTGTACTGGAACCCGCTGCACCCCCCGGCCAGCACCGCCACGCGCAGCGCCGCCGTGCGGCCCTCGGCCGCCACAATCTCAGCCACCCGGTCAAGGGCTCGGTCAGATACGGTAAAGCTCATAACCCCTACATAGTCAGGCCCCGCCAGATGTGCCATCCCCACCCTCGACAAAACAGCGCCCCCGACTCCGCTCTGACAACTCCGCTCNNCTGACAACTCCGCTCTGACAACTGGCAACTGACATGCTCGCCCCCTACGCCGTCCGCGCCGAAACCTCCCGCGGGCGCCTTCACCCGGAGCCGGACAGCCCCTCCCGCAGCCCCTGGCAGCGCGACCGGGACCGCATCATCCACAGCTCCGCCTTCCGCAAGCTCCAGTACAAAACCCAGGTCTTCGTCAACCACGTGGGGGATTTCTACCGCACCCGCCTCACCCACAGCCTGGAAGTCGCCCAGATCGCCCGCTCCGCCGCCCGCGAACTCAACCTCGATGAAGACCTCACCGAGGCCCTGGCCCTGGCCCATGATCTGGGCCACCCCCCCTTCGGCCACGCCGGCGAGGATGCGCTGAACATCCGCATGAAGCCCTGGGGCGGGTTCGATCACAACGCCCAAACCCTGCGCGTCGTCACCCGGCTGGAATCCCGCTACGCCGGCTTCGATGGCCTGAACCTCACCTGGGAAACGCTGGAAGGCCTGGTGAAACACAACGGCCCGCTGCCAAAACCCGCCCCCTACATCCAGGCCTACACCGCGCGGCACGACCTGATGCTCGCCACCCACGCCTCCGCCGAAGCCCAGATCGCCGCCATCGCGGACGATGTGGCCTATCACAGCCACGACCTGGACGATGGCATGCGCTTCGGTTTGTTCGGCCCGGACGATATCGCCCACCTCCCCGTCGTGCACGAATCCCTCGCCGAAGCCCGCCGCCTCAGCTTCGATATGCCCCCCCAGCGCCTGCGCCACGAAACCATCCGACGCGTCATCAACGTTCTGGTCAGCGACCTGGTGGAGGAAACCCGCACCCGCCTGGCCGCCCTGGACCCCGACAGCCCGGACCGCATCCGCCGCGCCAAAAAACCCGTCGTCGGCTTCTCCCCGCGCATGGCGGAAGCCAACCACGCCATCAAGGAATTCCTCCGCGCCCGCATGTACCGCCACTGGCGCGTCAACCGCATGACATCCAAGGCCCGCCGCCTCACCGAGGAACTCTTCGCCCTGCTCCATGCCGATCCCGCCACCCTGCCGGATGGCTGGCGCGCCCAGGCAGGGGAGGGGCAGCCCGCCCAGGCGGCGCAGGTGGTGTGCGATTATGTGGCGGGAATGACGGACCGGTTCGCGCAGGAGGAGTATAAACGCCTGACTGATCTGGCGATGCCCGGATGAATAAGAAAGGTCTTCTTTTTTGAAAAAAAGAAGCAAAAAACTTTTAATACTTTAGGTGAGTGTTGTGGCAGACACCCGACTCAATAAGCAAAAGTCTTTTTGCTTCTTTTTCTTCAGAAAAAGAAGACTCTTCCTTCTCTTCCTCGCCGCCGCCGCCCCACTCCCCATCCCCGCCCTCCACGGCCGCATGGCTGTCGACACCGGCCCCTACAGCTCTGGCCCATTGCCACCGGACGCCATCACCGGCGCCGGCTACGTGCCCGGCCTGCCCGCCCTGGGCATCCCCGCGCTGCGCGAAACCGATGCCAGCCTCGGCGTGG
>PKZM01000117.1 GCA_003133065.1 Acetobacteraceae bacterium | reverse complement strand
CATGTTGGCGATGGTGGCGCGATCGGCGACATTGAGGTGATCCAGCGCCGGGCCGAAGAATTCGACGAACTTCCCGACGACGCCCTTCTTGCGGAGAATCTGGGTCACGGTCAGCACCAGGTCGGTGGCAGTCGCCCCTTCCGGCATCTGGCCGGTGAGGCGGAAGCCGATCACATCGGGGATCAGCATGGCGATNNGGCTGGCCGAGCATGGCGGCCTCCGCCTCGATGCCACCCACGCCCCAGCCGAGCACACCGGCACCGTTCACCATCGTGGTATGGCTATCGGTGCCGTAGAGCGTATCCGGATAGGCGATGGTTTCACCACCCACCTCGGCGGTCCAGACGGCTTGCGAAAGATATTCCAGGTTCACCTGGTGGCAGATGCCGGCGCCGGGCGGCACCACACGGAAATTCTGAAAGGCTTCCTGGCCCCAGCGGAGGAAGGCATAGCGCTCGCCGTTGCGTTCGAACTCCACTTCCACATTCTTCTGCAACGCGTCCTTGCTGCCGGAGAAATCGACCATGACCGAGTGATCGATCACCAGGTCCACGGGCACCAGCGGGTTTACGCGCTGCGGGTTGCCCTCCAGCGCCAGGATGCCGTCGCGCATGGCGGCGAGATCGACCACGGCCGGCACACCCGTGAAATCCTGCATCAGGATTCGGGCGGGCTTGAAGGGCACCTCATCGGTGCTGCGGCCTTCCTTCAGCCAGGCGGCAACCTTGTGCGCGTCGGCCACCGTGTAGCTGGTGCCATCCTCGAAGCGGAGCACGTTTTCGAGCAGGATCTTCAGGCTGATCGGCAGGCGGCTGACATCACCGATCGCGGCTTCCGCGGCCGGAATGGAGAAATAGACATACTCCTTGCCCTGGATGGTGAGGGTGCGGCGTGTCTGAAGGGTGTCCTGGCCGGTCGGCTTCATCGTGCTAAAGTCCAGATTATGCGTTGCAAGGCCGGTTATACGCCGGCGCGGCGGGGCCACAACCGTCTTGCCATGGAGGCTGCAGAGCAAGAAAGAAAGCGGTTCTTTTTTGAAAAAAAGAACCAAAAAACTTTTATTCATGGGACACGCGTTGTGTCTGGCGTGTCGGATAGCGGGCCAGGGCGGCGGGGTAAAAGTTTTTTGGTTCTTTTTTTCAAAAAAGAACTGCTTGCTTATCTTTTGTGCGAAGCTTGCGAAATGAGCACGGCTCGGGTAGCCGCAGAAACTGGGGATCAGTCTAGACCGCCTATCACGCCGGGAGCGACATGCAGCGTTTTGGGATCGAGGACGAGAACTGGTTTGAGGCGGCGCGGACCGGGCTTGAACGCCGGGGCTTTCGGCTGCGCATCCAGCAGCGTTCCATCGTCATTGATAAGGATGGTCGGCTGCCGCGTATTGTGGGCAGCGCGCGCGAGTTTTTAGAGCTTGTCGAGCGTCAGGGGCTGCAGGTCAGCGCGGCCGATTATGAGGCGGCGGACCGCTATGGGGATGGCCGCTCGGATCTCTCCGGCCGCTTCACGCCCTCGCCCTTCGAGACGCCACCGGCCGTAGAAGGCGTGCCGCGCCCGATCGTGATGCCGGAGCGCAGGCCGGATGTGAGCGCGGTGGAGCAGCGCATCGCCGAGTTGCGGCTGGAGCAGGATCGTGTGGCGGAGGAACGCCGCAGTACGCACACCCTGCTGCACGACAAGAAGCGGCTGGAGGAGCGCTGCGCGGAGCTGGAGGCGGAGGTCTCGCGCCTGAGCGATCTCTCGGCGGAGGCGGTCAAGCAGCGCGATATCTGGCAGTTGGCTGCCGCCGCGGCGGAGGAGCGACTGAAGGTGTTGCAGGCGGAGCTTGATCTGCCGTCGGTTGTGAAGGGCGGCGACAAGCGATTCGATCAGTTGCGCCGTTTCCTGGCGCGCGAGCTCCACCCGGACCTCGCCGGCGAGAACGAGGCCGAGCGTGTCCTGCGCGAGGCCCTCTTCAAACGCGTCTGGTCCAAGATCCTCGAACTGAACTGACGCTCCCCCCAAAAAGTCAAAAGTTTTTTGCTTCTTTTTTTCAAAAAAGAAGGACTTTCTTCTTATTCTTTCTTGAAAAAAGACCCAAAAAACTTGCAGCTTGGTTGAAGCACGATTTGCATCAGGTAAGGGGGTGGCTTCGCGCCGGGCGCTGGCTGGGGTAGGGCGGGGGCATGCGTCTCACGGTGTCGTCGGTCAGTGCGTTTCGCGGGGATCGCCTGGTCCTGGACCGGGTATCGTTTTCGGTTCCGGCAGGGGGCGCGCTGCTGCTGCTGGGGCCGAACGGGGCAGGGAAATCCACGCTTCTGCGGGCGCTGGCGGGGCTGAAACGGCTGGATGCGGGCGAGGTACGGTTCGATGGCGCCGCCGAGTTCGCGGGCCGCGCCGCGTATCTGGGGCATCAGGATGCGATCAAGCCAGGGCTGACGGCAGCGGAGAACCTGGCCTTCATCGCACGCATTTCCGGCCGGCCGGCGGAGGCGGGCTTGCTTGCGCTGGATCTGGGCAAACTGGCTGATCTGCCGGCCCGGATGCTCTCGGCCGGCCAGAAGCGCCGGCTGGCGTTGGCGCGGCTGGTGGTGAGCGGCGCGCCGCTGTGGTTGCTGGATGAGCCTACGCTGGGCGTGGATGCGGCATCGGTGCGCGCGTTCGGGCAGATCCTGGCGGCGCATCGGGCGGAGGGGGGCGTGGTGGTGGCGGCCACCCATCTGCCGCTGCCGTTGCCTGATGCGGCCGAATTGCGGTTGGGAGAGGCCGCGCCATGACCGCTTTCGCGGCGCTGCTGGGCCGCGAGTTGCGGCTGGCGCTGCGCCATGGCGGCGACAGTTTCGGCGCGCTGCTGTTCTTTTTCGTCGCCGGCGCCCTGTTTCCGCTGGCCATTGGGCCGGCGCCGGCGACTCTGGCGCGAATCGCGCCCGGCATCGTGTGGGTTTGCGCCTTGCTCGCGGCGCTACTGCCGCTCGATCGGCTGTTCGGCGCGGATTACGATGATGGATCCCTCGATCAGTTGCTGCTGTCGGGCTTGCCGGCGAGCCTGGTGGCGCTGGCCAAGGCGGTATCGCACTGGCTGGTCACCGGCGTGCCGCTGCTGCTGGCGGCGTTTCCCTTGGCGGTGATGCTGCAATTGCCCGCGCCCGCGCTGCCGGCGCTGCTGGGCGGGCTGCTGATGGGCACGGCGGTGCTATCGCTGCTGGGCACGGCCTGCGCGGCGATTGTGCTGGGGGCGCGGCGCGGGGGCGTGCTGCTGCCGGTGCTGGTGCTGCCGCTGACGACGCCGGTGCTGATCTTCGGCGCCGCCGCAGCCGATGCCGCCTCCGCCGGCTTGCCGGTGCGTCCGCATCTACTGCTGCTGGGGGCCTACCTGGCCGCATGCCTGCCGCTTTGCCCGGTTGCCGCCGGGGCCGCCTTGCGCGAAGCGGTGGATTAGCTGCGCTTTACAGGGCCATCCGCCCCCAACCGCGCAGGGTATGGCGCAATCTTGCGCGCGTTTACCTGTCCTGAAGTCTCAAAAGCCAAATTTGGACACAGATCAGCCGTGTGCGGGGCGCAGCCAGTTTCCGATTGCGGCAGCCCATGTTTGACCTCACGCTGTCGTGACGGAGACGACGCCATGCTTGATAGGTGCGGAACAGCTAACGAGTGGTGGCGGGGCGCGGTGATCTACCAGATCTATCCGCGCAGCTTTGCCGACAGCAATGGCGACGGCGTGGGCGATCTGCCAGGTGTCACCGCGCATCTGGATCACGTCGCCCGGCTGGGCGTGGATGCGATCTGGCTGTGCCCGGTCTTCACCTCGCCGCAGCGGGATTTCGGCTACGATGTGGCGGACCATACCGCGATCGATCCGATTTTCGGCACCATGGACGATTTCGACGCGATGATCGCGCGCGCGCATGCGCTGGGCCTGCGTGTGCTGATCGACCAGGTTTGGAGCCATACCTCGGACAAGCATAGCTGGTTCACGCAGAGCCGTGTCTCCCGCACCAATCCGGCGGCGGACTGGTATGTGTGGGCGGATGCGAGCGCGGATGGCACGCCCCCCAACAATTGGCTTTCCGTGTTCGGCGGCGCAGCCTGGACCTGGGAGCCACGCCGCCGGCAATATTACCTGCACCATTTCCTGTCGCATCAGCCGCAACTGAACCTGCACAATGCGGAGGTGCAGGATGCCCTGCTGGAGACCGGGCGCTTCTGGCTGGACCGCGGCGTGGACGGGTTCCGGCTCGATGCCATCGATTTCTTCACCCACGATCCCGCCTTGCGGTCCAACCCCGCGGTGCCGCCGGGCCGCCCCGCGCCTGCCAAGCTGTTCGGCCAGCAGGTGCATCTGCATGATATGATGCAGCCACAGACTCACGGATTTCTCGCGCGCATCCGGGAACTGACGGATGCCTACCCCGGCGCCGTCGCTCTGGGCGAAGTCTCCAGCCAGGATGGGGCGTTCGATCGCTGCCGGGGATATTCTTCCGGCACGGACAAATTGCACATGGCCTATTCGCTCCGCGCCACACGCCAGGATTTCACCTGGGCCGGCATGCGCGGCCTGGTGGAGGAAGCGGCCGGGCAAGGCGGCTGGCTATGCTGGTCGCTGAGCAACCACGATGTGGAGCGCGCGATCAGCCGCTGGAACCCGCAGCCGGACGACGCGCCGGATCCCTGCTTCGCGCAGTTGCTGATGGCGCTGCAACTGAGCATCCGCGGCAGCGTGGTGGTCTATCAGGGTGAAGAGCTGGGGCTGACCGAGGTGCAGCTCACCGCCGACCAGTTGCGCGATCCGTTCGGCATCGCCTACTGGCCGGAATTCCGTGGGCGCGATGGCAGCCGCACGCCGATGCCGTGGGCGCAGTCCGCCGATGGCGGCGGATTCACCACCGGCACGCCATGGCTGCCGCTGCCGCACGCGCATCTGCGCCTGGCCGTGGATGCGCAGGAGCGCGATCCGGGTGCGATGCTGCATGCGTGGCGCCGCGTGCTGGCCTATCGCCGTGCGCATCCGGCACTGGTGACGGGCGGGCTGCGGCTGCTGGATCTGGCGGAGCCTTTGCTGGGCTTCGTGCGGGAGGATGAGGAGGAGCAGGTGGTGTGCCTGTTCAACCTCTCGGCGGATGTGATGGCGGTGCCGCAAGCGCTTGGGGTTGGGCCGCATGTGCTGGGGCCGTACGGTACCAGCTTTACGGCGATGCCCGTAGGGCACGTCATGGCGCGGGAGTTTGCCAGCGCCTAAGGCATCGTCGGCAAACACGTGCGTCGGCACGCCGGCAAAGATGCCTCGTCAAACAAAGGCTTAGGGCCCGTTCGATCCAGCAACGCGATTCAGTTAGGGTCGAACGGGCACGAAGGTCTTTGCCGGACTAAATCTGTTGCAGGGCGAGCTGCCGGACCGTGCCGAAGGTCGCGCGGTGGTGCGGGGTTGGGCCGTGGCTGTGCAGGGCGCGGCGGTGGTGAACGGTGGCATATCCGGCGTTCTGCTCCCATCCATAGGCCGGGAACCGCACGGCAAGCCGGGCCATGGCACGGTCGCGGATCACCTTGGCCACAATCGAAGCGGCGGCGATGGAAAAGCACAGCGCATCCCCGCCCACGATGCAGCGGATCTGGCAGGTGAGCGGCGGCCGCCTATTGCCGTCCACCAGCGCCATGTCGGGCGGGTGAGGCAGCCGGTGCACCGCACGGGCCATGGCGAGCATTGCGGCGTGCAGAATGTTCAGCCGCGCGATATCGGCCACCGAGGCGGCACCGACGGCGATCTCGGCCGTGCCGCAGGCGCGCAGGGCGGCAAAGGCGAGGTCACGCTGCGCCGCCGTGAGCTGTTTTGAGTCGTTCAGCAGGGCAGCCAGCGCGCGGGGAACGCCCGCGGTGAAGATGACGGCGGCGGCCACGACGGGACCCGCGAGCGGCCCCCGCCCGGCTTCATCCACGCCGGCGACGCGGCCGCTATGCTGCGACTCGTGCGTATAATCGGGCATGGCGGCAGCATAGCCGGGCGGAGGTGGCACGCTAAAGGTGATGGATGGCCTGGCCGGTCTCAGCGCGGATCATCCGGGCGACAATGTTGCGATGGCAGTCATGCGGGTCGCGCTCGAAACAGAGCAGGCAAATCTTCTCCCGGCGTGCGAGGCCGATGGCATCCGCCAGCCCCTGGCGCGCGGGTTCGGTATGCATATGCGCGTTGAAGATCGCTTCCATCTCGGCGGTGCGGCCGCTGCGGGCGGCCTGGCGCCCCGGCTTGGGCGTGCCGAGCCGGCGGTCGTGTACATAGGTAATGCCGCGCTGGCTGACGGAGGCGCACAGGACCGACTTGGAAAACCCCGCTTTGCGCGACAGGGCGACAGCGCGGACATCGAGCAGAAGGGATACCCCGGCGGCGTGCAGAAGATCGATGAGCTGGGCTTGCCGCAGGCCTTCGTAGCCGATGGTGAAGAGGGGAGGCATGGGAAGGAAGATGTTCTTTTTTGAAAAAAAGAACCAAAAAACTTTTATCCCTGCGCCCTGACCGCGATCCGACACGCCCGCCACAGCCGTACCTCAACTTAAAAAAGAACATCTTTCTTCTTCCAGGACCAGCAATGACCCTCCTCACCGAAATCCTCCGCGGCGGCCGAGTGGAATCCCGCCACACCGGCGCCTTCGTGGTCGCCGACACCGCCGGCCACATCGTGTTTTCGGGCGGCGATCCTGATCGCGCGGTGTTTCCGCGCTCCGCCATCAAAGCGCTGCAGGCGCTGCCGCTGGTCGCCTCCGGTGCGGCGGACAAGCTTGGGCTCAGCAGCGCCGGGCTGGCGCTGGCCTGTGCCAGCCATGTGGGCGCACCGGTTCACAGCGAGACGGCTGCCGCGATGTTGGAATGTGCGGGGCGCGACCGGGGATGTCTGGAATGCGGCACCCATTGGCCCACCAGCCCATCCGCCGCGCTGGCGCTGGCGGCCTCCGGCGGCGCCCCCTCGGCGCTGCATAATAATTGTTCCGGCAAGCATGCGGGGTTCGTGTGCAGTGCGGTGGCCGCGGGCCATGATCCGGCAGGCTATGTGCGGCCCGACCATCCGACGATGCGGGCAGTGACCGCGGCGGTGGGGCGGGTGACGGGCGCGGAGCTGGAGCGCCAGGTGCCGGCCGTGGATGGCTGCTCGATCCCCACCTACCAGATCCGTCTACGTGACCTGGCGGCAGGCTTCGCCCGCTTCGGCACGGGGCATGGTTTGCCAGGCGATCTGGCCGCCGCCGCGTGCCGCCTGCGCGCGTCGGTTGCCGCCAACCCGGTGATGGTTTCGGGCGAAGGCGGGTTCGATACGGTGGTGGCCGAGGCGTTGGGCGATGCGGCGTTCGTGAAAGTGGGGGCGGAAGGCCTGTATTGCGGGGCGCTTCCCGTGCAGGGGCTCGGCTTCGCGCTGAAGGTGGATGATGGCGCGATCCGCGCGGCCGAGGTGGCCACCGCCGCGCTGCTGCTGCGCTTCCTTGGCACCCACCCGGTGCTGGAGAGGCTGGCCGCCCCGCTGTTGGAGAACTGGAACGGCATCGCCGTGGGTTCGATGCGGGCCGCCTTCGCCTGAGCCCCCCTGCCCCGCACGATGTGACTGTGGCGAGGCTGTTGCCCCGTGGCATCGCGCGGGGTTTTGCGGCATGCTGCACGGCCAGGCACCTTGCCCCGCAAGGCGCGCGAGACACATCATGTAGCCGGATGATTGAAACGACGCCGTGAAAAAGCCCCGCATCGTAAAACAGCCGGCCCCCGGCTCCGTCCTTCCGCTGCTGCCCCGCGTGTTCGCGGTGCTGGCGGCTGCCCTGCTCGTCGGGTCGGTCGCACTGGCAGCGCTGCTGCCGCCGGAGATGAGCCTGCGGGAAGCCTTGACCGCCCTGGACGAAACCTGGCCGGAGGGGTTGCAGCACGCGGTGTTGGGTACGCTCGGCACCGGGATATGGGACAGCGTGGTGGTGCCGCTGCTGGTGCGGCCGGTATGGCTGCTGCCGGTGGCGCTGGGCCTGATCTGCGTGGGCGGGGCTGTGACGACGCATTCGCCGGCGGCGCCGCATACGAAACATAGGCCGCAGTAAAAGTCAGAGTCGTCGTGTCATCGCTCACCCCTGCAAATCAGGCCGACCGCTCGAAAACACCCCTCGGAGGGGAAACGCACGGTCGAGGCGACACATAAATACAAAAGTCTTTTGCTTCTTTTCTTCAGATAAAGAAGACTCTTCTTTCTTGAAAGAAAGAAGCGAAGAACTTTTATTCATTATGGCACACGCTGCCGGCACCCCCGGGGCTCATACGACTTGGTGCCGAATACAAGGGCGAACTGGGCGCGTAGGGCTTGTTGTACGGCCGAGACGGGGGCGTTAATCCCGAGGGCGCGCAGGCTGGTGACACCGTGCTCGCGGATGCCGCAGGGCACGATGCCGGAGAAATGCTCCAGATCGGGGCATACGTTCAGCGAAATGCCATGCCAGGTGACCCAGCGGGTGATGCGCACGCCCAGGGCGGCAATCTTGTTGTCGACGCCGGCATCGGCCACCCATACGCCCACGCGGCCGGCGCGGCGCTCACCCTGCACGCCGAGGGCGGCCAGCGTGCCGATCAACCACGCCTCCAGCGCCGTCACATAGGCGTGCGTATCGCGCGGGGGCACCGTGCCATGCGGGCGGGTCAGGTCCAGCATCACATAGGCCACCACCTGGCCGGGGCCGTGATAGGTCCATTGGCCGCCGCGGCCGGCATCGAAGGTGTCGAACCGGCCGGGATCGGCCAGATCCTCGGCCCTGGCAGAGGTGCCGGCAGTGTAGAGCGGCGGATGTTCCAGCATCCACACCAGCTCCGGCGCGGTGCCGGCGCGGATGGCCGCCACGCGCGTTTGCATCGCGGCCACGGCCTCCTTGTAGGGCACGGGCTCCGGAGAGGTTTGCCACGCGATCGCCGGGCCAGTTGAAACCGACTGGCTCATCCGCTATAGCCGCCCCCTACCGTGCGGTCGTGGCGGAATGGTAGACGCGCAAGCTTGAGGTGCTTGTGGGGGCAACCTCGTGGAAGTTCGAGTCTTCTCGACCGCATAAAACCCAAACCCATAGATAAAAGTTTTTTGGGTCTTTTTTTCAAAAAAGAACAGCTCTTGCGTCTTGCTCGGCGCGGCGCCAATGCCGGCCGTGCGGTGTAAGCGCCGCTAGAGCCTGCCACGCTCGTCGCGTTCGGGGGCGCGCTCGTGCGGCCCTGGGCTGGGAACCGCCTCTGCCTCGTCCAGCCCGGACACCTTGTCAACGTCCGTGCCTTTTTCAATGTTTTCGGCAGCGGGCCGGGTTGCGCCGGGGCCGTGGGGACCATCGTGATGACCGGTGATGGCGTCGTCGGGCAGGTCGTCCAAAGCGGGGTCTCCACACATATGTGTGGCGGCAACGCGGGCGCCGCGGCTCAGTTGGGCGCGAAACTCTGGGTCAGGCTGCCGGCGACAAGTCGCCAGCCATCGACCATGACGAAAAAGATCAGCTTGAACGGCAACGCCACGCTGCTGGGCGGCAGCATCATCATGCCCATGGACATCAGAACGCTGGAGACGACCAGATCGATGATCATGAACGGCAAATAGAGCAGAAATCCCATCTCGAACGCCCGCCGCAGCTCACCCACGAGAAAGGCGGGGATCAGGGCGCGCCAACTCGCATGATCGGGGTCCGACGCGGTGGGCAGATGGCCGATCTGCTCGAACAAGGCCAGGTCCGGCGGCCGGAGATTGGCGGCCATGAAATGGCGGAACGGCTCGGCCGCCAGGGCCAGCCCATCCATCTGGCCGATCTTTCCCTTCATCATCGGATCGATCCCGTGCACCCAGGCAGCATCCAGCGTGGGCTGCATGACGAAAAGAGTCAGGAACAGCGCCAGCCCGATCAGTACGATGTTCGGCGGCGTGCCCTGTGCGCCCAGCGCACTGCGCAGCAGGGAGAGCACCACGACGATACGTGTGAAGGCCGTCACCATGACCAGCAGGCTGGGTGCGAGGGTGAGAACGGTAAACAGCGCGGTGATCTGCACCAGCCGGCCGGTCACGCCCGGATCGCCGGATGGGCCGAGATCGATGTTGAGCGATTGCGCGCAGGCCAGGCCAGGCAGCAGGCATAGCGAAGCGGCGGCGAGCCCCGCGAACAGGCGAGGCCGTATCACGGCCTGCTGGGCGCCGGGGCGATGAGGGCAACCACATCGCTGCCGCCGCCGGTGAGCACCAGCGCCTGCTGCCCGCCGGCCTCGATCAGATGCAGCCGGCGGCGGCCATCGAGCGACAGGGAACCGAGCAGCTTCACCGCGCTGGCGCCCGCCCGGGGGCTCAGCGCCGGAAACAGACGGCCGGCACGGCCCGCGAGCAGGATCAACAGGACCACCGCGGCGAGGGCGATGGCCGCAAACGCCGCCTGAACCGCTTCGCCCTGCATCAGCAGAGCGGGCCGTGCTGTCCGGGATGGCGCCGGAGAAGAGCCGAGAGCTGCTCCACCTGGAACAGTACCTCCGCCAAAACCGGCAGCATCATGCGGCCCTCGGGCTCCGGCAAATCGAGCGTCTGCGCGCAAAGCCGGCCTATGCCATCCTCGAACCCCGTGAGATCCAACTTGCGGCCGTGCTGTGCCAAAACGCAGGCCACACCCAGGGTGCGTGATATCCGGCCGGCGAGATCGACAAGACGACTGCGCTGGTCGTGCGGAAGATGTCGCTCTGGCCGAGGGGTCACCATGGGATTGAGCATGCGTAATGATAATCCAGGCATGGTTAATAAACTGACAGTGGTTTCCTTAAGGTTCTGCCAACCATTTCCGGCCAGTGTGTGCACCGGGCAACACGATGGGGATCGGTTATGTCGGCATCGGCTTTGGCGGCGGCGGGCGGCGGGGCGGGGATTTTCACGCTGGCCGAGCGCAAGCTCGAATGGATCGATCAACGGCAGCGTATTCTGGCGCAGAACATCGCCAATGCCGATACGCCCGATTACCAGCCGCGCGATCTGGCACCGTTCGAGAGCCATCTGAGGCGCCTGACCGTCATCCCCGCGCGCACCAACCCGTTGCATCTGGCGGGTTTTACGCAAGGCGTGCCCGGCGCGGATGTGGTAGCGGCCGAACATGCGCCGGACGGCAATGCGGTCAACCTGGAAGATCAGATGACCAAGGTGGCGGATGATGAAAATTCCCAGGCACTGGCCGGCAATTTGTGGAAAAGCTACATGGGCATGTTCATGACGGCGCTTGGGCATGGAAGCTGATCGCGCGGCGTTGCGGGCTGGGTGAGCGGTTCCGTGGATCTGTCGCAGGCCCTGACGATTTCAGCCGCCGGGATGGACGCGCAGACGAAGCGTTTGCGCGTGATCGCCGAAAATCTCGCCAACCAGGACAGCACAGGCTCCTCCCCGGGAGCGACTCCCTATCGTCGCAAGACCACGATCTTCGAAAATGTGCTGGATCATGCATCGCAAACCGAAACAGTGGAGGTGAAGGCAATCGTGGCCGATCCCACGCCGTTCCCGCAGAAATACGATCCATCCAATCCGGCGGCAAATCCGGCGGGGTATGTGAGCACGCCGAACGTGAACAGTTTTGTGGAAATGATGGACATGCGTGAGGCGGAACGGTCCTACAGCGCCAATCTGAACGTGATGCAGGCGTCGCGATCCATGCTGACCCGTGTGATCGACTTGCTGAAATGACCACGATCCCCGCCTTGCGCGCGGCCCAGGCGCTGGCGGTGTACCAAAGCACCGATACCGGGCAGCCTGCCGGACAGGGTGGGCAGGATTTCGGGAGTTTGCTGAGCCAATCGGTGAACGGGGCGATCGCCACGGGGAACGTGGCGGAGACCCAGGCGCTTTCGGCCCTGAGCGGCGGGGGCGACTTGACACAGGTGGTCACGGCCGTCTCGCAGGCCGAACTGGCGCTGCAAACCACGGTGGCGGTGCGGGACCGGGTTCTGCAGGCCTATCAGGACATCATCAAGATGTCGATCTGATGTGAATGCCGAACCAAGATTGGAACCGCAGATGAATGCGGATGAAAGCGAATGGGACAACGATGTTTTGGTACAGGTCGCTCGGGGGGGGGTGCCGGGTAAAGCTGCGTGCGATGCTGGGCTGCGTCCCGCCTACGATCGCGGGGCGCTCCGCATACCCAGCCTCTCAGCGCAGCGCCACACGCCGCGTTCGTGCGCGTTCATCTGCGGTTTAATCTAAGGCTGAGGTCAATGCAGGAACTCGATGTGTCCGCGGTGCTGCATGCGGCAATGCTGGTGATGGTGAAGCTGTGCGCGCCGCTGCTGCTGGCGCCGCTCGCCGTGGGCCTGGTGGTCGCGGTGTTCCAGGCCGTGACGCAGATCAACGATGCCGGGCTGGCGTTCCTGCCCAAGCTGATGGCGACGGGCGCTTCCCTCTGGCTGACAGGAAACTTCGTGTTTCGTAACCTGGCGGATTTCACGCACATGGTGATGGACCGGATCGTGGCGATCGGTGGCCAGTAGGGGCGCGTATGGCGCAGGGTCTGGCTGGCCAACTGAGCGGGCTGGCGTTTGCGTTCACGCTGGTGATGTGCCGCTGCGGGGCGGCGGTGATGCTGCTGCCAGGCTTCGGGGAGGAGGAGCCGCCGGTGATGCTGCGCGTGGGCGTGGCGGGCGCGCTGGCGGTGCTGCTGGTGCCGGTGGTGGCACCGGTGCTGCCACAGTTGCCGGCCGGGTTCGCCACACTGGCTTGGATGGTGGCAGTGGAGTTGCTGGCGGGCGGCGTGCTCGGCTGGCTTGCGCGGCTGGTGGCGCTGGCCCTGCCGGCCGCGGGGCAGATCATTTCGCTCATGACGGGGCTTTCCAGCGTGCTGCAGCCCGATCCCACCTTCGGTGCGCAATCCGCGGCACTGGGGCGGCTGTTCAACCTGCTGGCACCGGTGCTGGTGCTGGCCACGGGGGTGTACGCGCTGCCGCTGGGGGCCCTGGCCGCCAGCTATGCGGTGCTGCCCGCCGGCGGCGCTGTCGGGTCCGGCGAACTGGCGGAGGTGGCCGTTCGCGCCGTTTCGGCCAGCTTCGCGCTGGCCTTGCGACTGGCCGCGCCCTTCGTGCTGGTCTCGACCCTGTGGCATGTCGGCCTGGGCTTGATGGCCCGGCTGGTGCCGCAGATTCAAATCTATTTCGCGGCCTTGCCGGGGCAGGTTCTGGGCGGGCTGCTGCTGTTGGTGATTTTGGCTGGGCCACTCATCCATTTTTGGCTGATGGCGTCGGCGGACGCGCTGGGTGTGCTGCCATAGAAGGAAGGAAGGTCTTCTTTTTTGAAAAAAAGAAGCAAAAAACTTTTGACTTTTTGGCGCACGCCTCGCCGGCAGCGTACACAAAGGGACAGAAGTTTTTTGCTTCTTTTTTTCAAAAAAGAAGACCTTCCTTAACTCCCCTGCATGGCTGAAGAGAAATCCCAAGCCGCCACCCCACGCCGGCTGCAACGGGCGCGTGATGAAGGCCGGGCGCCGGTGTCGCGCGAGGTGTCGATGCTCCTGGGGCTATCGGCGGCGATGCTGGCGCTGGCGGCGAACGCGAATGGCGGCAACATGGCCGCCTGGCTGGCACGCGCGCTGGTACGCACCCGGTATGATGGCGCGCAAACCTGGCGGGAGGCGGGCGAGGCGGTGATCCTGTCGATGGCGCCCGCAGCACTGGCTGGGATTGCGGGCTACGTCGCCGGCACGCTGGCGCAGACCGGGTTTCTTCTGCATCCGGCGGCCATCCAGCCCGATCTGTCGCGCATCAGCCCGCTTGCCGGCATCAAGCGCCTGGTCGGGCCGCATATGCTCGCGCAAACGCTGAAGTCGATCGCCAAGCTCGCTGTGCTGGGCGGCTGTTTCTGGTTTGCGATGCGCCACATCCTGCCGGGGCTGATGGCGGCGCCCTATATCGAGCCGGGGGCGTTATACCGGCGCGTCCTGGTGATGTCGGCGCAGTTGGCGCTGCTGCTGCTGGGCGGCCATGCCGTGATCGCGGGCGCCGATGTGGCGTGGGAGCGGTACCACCATGCGCAGCAACTGCGCATGAGCCACCAGGAGGTGAAGGACGAGCACAAGGACACCGAGGGCAATCCCAAGGTAAAGCAGCGTCTGCGGCACCTGGCGCGGGCCAGGGCGCGGCGGCGGATGCTGAAGGCGGTGCCGCGGGCGGCGGTGGTGATCACCAATCCCACCCATTATGCGGTGGCGCTGGCCTATGAGCGGGGGTCGAAATCGGCGCCCATGCTGGTGGCCAAGGGGGCCGACGAGGTGGCAGAGCGTATTCGCGATCTGGCGCGCGAGCACCGCATTCCGATCATCGCCAATCCCCCCCTTGCACGGGCGCTGTTCCGTATCGAAGTCGATACGGAAATTCCAGCGGAGCATTTCCGGGCCGTGGCCGAGATCATTGCCTATGTGTGGCGCATGCGCGCCCGCGCCGCGCGGAGATGAGGCGGCGCTGGCACTGGGCGCGTGCGCCCTCGGCCGCAGGTTTGGCCGATGCGCTATTTGCCGACGCCGTGGACGGCGTGGCCGCCCTGGACAGGCAGGGCCGTGTGCTGCGGGCCAATGACCGGTTTTTCGCCCTCACCGGCGGGGCTGCCGGCGGTCTTGCCTGGGCGGGTTTGCCCGTTTCTGCCGGCGCAGCCCTTGCCGCCAGCGTGCGGGCGGGGCGGATGGCCACGCTGCCGGCAGTGCTGAGCGAGCCGGGCGGGCGGCGCGTGCTGGGGCTAAGCCTGCTGCCGACCCGGCGCGGTGGCGCGCTGCTGCGCGTGGCGGACCGGACGCATGCGCAGGATCTGGAGGATCAGCTCGGCCAGGGCCAGCGGTTGCGGGCGGTGGGGGAGCTGGCCGGCGGAATCGCGCATGATTTCAACAATCTGCTCACGGCGATTCTCGGCGCGGCGGAGGATATGCGCGCGCGGTGCGGGGAAACCGGCGGCGATGCGGCCGCGGATCGGGAGGATCTGGCGCAGATCTGCGCCAGCGCCCGGCGCGGCGCGGATCTGGTGCGGCAGTTACTGGCCTTCAGCCGCCAGCAGACCTTGCAACCGCGTGTGGTGGATCTGAACGCGGCCATACGGGAAGCGGCCGGGCTGCTGGGGCGGCTGCTGGATGGCAGGGTGAAGCTGACGCTGTGCCTGGAGGAGCCGGGGCGGCGCGTGCGGATCGATCCCACGCAGTTGGACCAGGTGCTGATCAACCTGGCGGTCAATGCCGGCCATGCGATGCCGGACGGCGGCACGCTGACCATCACCGGCGGGAGAAAATTGCTGCTGCGGGCGGAGCAGCGCGGCGGCGAACTTGTGCCGCCCGGCCGCTATGCCCTGATCAGCGTGCGCGACACCGGCACCGGCATCCCGGCGGACATCTTGCCGCGCATTTTCGAGCCCTTCTTCACCACCCGGCGGGAGGCCGGCGGCACCGGCCTTGGCCTGTCCATGGTGCACGGCATCGTACGGCAATCGGGCGGCTACATGGCGGTGGAAAGCCAGCCCGGCGCCGGCACGATGTTCACCATCCTGCTGCCGCGCCACGAGGCGGAGGATGAAATGGGAACGCCTGATCAGCCAGAAACCGCGCCGGCGCCGGCTGGGCCGCGCCCGTGCCACTTAGTGCTGCTGGTGGATGACGAGGCACCCGTGCGCCGCCTGGCCGCGCGCGTGCTGACGCGCGCCGGATGGGAGGTGATGGACGCCGGCTGCGGCGAGGATGCTGCGGCGCGCATTGAGGGGGTGCCGGCGCTTGGCTGCGTGGTATCGGATGTGATCATGCCGGGCATGGATGGGCCGAGCCTGGTGCGGGCGTTGCGCCAGCGTTTTCCCGGCCTGCCAGCCATCCTGATGTCGGGGTACGCCGATGCGGCACTGCGGGATTCGCTGGCGGCGGCGGATATCCGGTTCCTCGCCAAGCCCTTCGCGATGGCCGAGCTGGCGCGGCTGGTGGGGGATGTGATGGCGGTGCGGGAAGACTCGGAGGTCTCATCATGAGGGGTTCAGGGGGTGAAAGAGTTCTTTTTTGAAAAAAAGAACCAAAAAACTTTTGTTTCTTTGCGTACGCTGCCGGAGCGTTCGGCGACAGCCGATCCCCAGCGAACCCGTGAACAAAAAGCAAACAAATAGTTAATCGCAGGGTTGCGTCTTTGTTCGCACCTGTGACAGAGTGCCCAAGCACGCCGCAAGCGAAACGATTCGGCTGAATGCCTCTCTGGGTTGAAATTGCCTCGGACGGTATTCGGTGTGGTGGCGTGGGGCGCGTCAGGGAGCTTCATCGTGGCAGACAAGAACAAGGCGCTGGAAGCGGCGGTCACCCAGATCGAACGGGCCTTCGGCAAAGGCTCCATCATGCGCATGGGCGCGCGTTCGGCCGATGAGCACATCGAGGTCATCCCCTCAGGCTCGCTGGGCCTGGATATCGCGCTGGGCGTGGGCGGCCTGCCGCGCGGACGCATCATCGAGGTGTACGGGCCGGAAAGCTCGGGCAAGACCACGCTGGCCCTGCACGCGATCGCCGAGGCGCAGAAACGCGGCGGCACCTGCGCCTTCATCGATGCGGAGCACGCGCTCGATCCGCTCTATGCCCGCAAACTCGGCGTGGACGTCGACAACCTGCTCATCAGCCAGCCCGATGCCGGTGAACAGGCCCTGGAAATCTGCGACACGCTGGTGCGATCCGGCGCCATCGACGTGCTGGTGATCGACTCGGTGGCAGCCCTTGTGCCGCGCGCGGAACTGGAGGGCGAGATGGGCGATACCCATGTCGGCCTGCATGCGCGGCTGATGAGCCAGGCCCTGCGCAAGCTGACCGGATCGGTCAGCAAGAGCCACACCATGCTGATTTTTCTCAATCAGATCCGCCTCAAGATCGGCGTNNACCGGCGGCAACGCGCTGAAATTTTATGCCTCCGTGCGCATGGAAATCCGGCGCACCGGCTCGATCAAGGACCGCGACAATGTAGTGGGCAACTCCACGCGCGTGAAAGTGGCGAAGAACAAGCTGGCCCCCCCGTTTCGGGAGGTGGAATTCGACATCATGTTCGGCGAAGGTATCAGCAAGGTGGGCGAGCTGATCGACCTGGGCGTGAAGGCCGGCATCGTGGAGAAGAGCGGTTCGTGGTTCAGTTTCGACAGTCAGCGCATCGGCCAGGGCCGGGAAAACGCCAAGCAGTTCCTGCGCGACCACAAGGAGGCCGCCGACGCGATCGAGAAGCGCATCCGCGCGCAGGCCGGCGCGGTTGCCGACAAGATGCTGGTCGGGCCCGCCGATGACGACGAAGCGGAAGCCGCCGACTAGCGCACTTGCCTTCATAAGCGACGGCGGGTCTGGGCGCGCCGGGCTTTCCACCCCGGACTATGTTGCCCTCAGCGCCGCCGACCTGGAACTCGTGGAAGCCGCCCGCGCCGTCATCGCGCGGCATTACCGCCCCTTCTGGCACATGGTGGCCGCGGCTCTGCGCAGCCGCGACGGCCGCATCTGGACCGGCCTGCACCTGGGCGCCACCGTCGGCCGGATGCAGATCTGCGCCGAGGCCATCGCCGTGGGGCGGGTGATCCTGGAAGGCGACGGTACGATCGAATGCGCCGTCGCGGTGCGCCACCCCAAGGAGCACGAGTTGCGCCAGGACATCGCCGTGGTGCCGCCCTGCGGCGCGTGCCGCGAAATGCTCACGGATTTCGATCCGGGCGCATCCGTCATCGTGCCGGCAGAGGCTGGGCTGGTACGGGTGAAGCTGAGCTATCTGCTGCCGTTGCCGTATCAAAGGTGAGAAAGATGTTCTTTTTTGAAAAAAAGAACCAAAAAACCTTTGTCTGTTCGGTTACGCGTGGCGTCAACGTGTCGGGTAGAGGGTGAGGGCGCAGGAATAAAAGTTTTTTGCTTCTTTTTTTTCAAAAAAGAAGCGCTTGCCTTCACCCCTGTCTCTGCGCATGATCGTTGCGCTGGCGATTTGCCGGCGGGCTGAAACATATTTGAGCACAACCAGGCGGTGCGTCCGCGCGGGAGATTTCTCCTATGGCTCTGCATGCGCAGGCGTTTTTCGCAACCCATGGTCCGGCGGTGGCGGGGTTTATCGCTCTGTGGGGCGCATCGGCACATGCCGGCGAAACGGCGCTTGCGGCTTTCACCGCGTCGGGCGGGGGGCGCCCGATGGCCGGCCTGGTGGCGGATGCGCAAGGCAATCTCTACGGCACCACGGCCACGGGTGGCGCGGGTGGTTACGGCACCGTGTTCGAATTGCAAAAGCCGGCGGCAGGCAAGACGGCGTGGACCGAGATCGTTCTGTATAGTTTTCATGGCAGCGATGGGGCTTCGCCGGTGGCTGGGCTGCTGCTGAGTAAAGCCGGAAATCTCTATGGCACGACGGAGATCGGCGGCAATGTCGGCTCTTGCGGTAACGCAACTTTGGGTGGCGTGCCTTATGGCTGCGGCGTGGTGTTTGAACTGACGCCGCCGGCGCAGGGGCAGGCGGCGTGGAGCGAGCATGTGCTCTATGCCTTCAGCGGCCCCGATGGCGCCTTTCCGCTGGCCGGCGTGATCATGGATGCCGAGGGCAATCTCTATGGCACCACCAACCAGGGCGGCGCGCCCACGTATGGCGGCGAGGTTTTCGAGCTTACGCCGCCCGCTGCAGGGCAGCCGGCGTGGACGGAAACGATCCTGTGGGGGTTCACCTACAAGCTTGACGGTGCATTGCCTTGGAGCGGCGTGATCCTGGACGCGAAAGGCAATCTTTACGGCACCACGCTGTATGGCGGCTCCTACTATCTGGGCGTGGTGTATGAGCTGACGCCGCCGGCCATGGCGGGTGGGGCGTGGACGCAGACGACGCTGAACAATTTTGTCTGCACCGATGGCGCCTATCCGGCATCCGGCCTGGTGTTCGATGCGCATGGCAATCTTTACGGCACCACTATGGGATCGGTGTTCAGCAGCAGCGCGGATTATTGCGGCAGCGATGTGGATGGCACGGTGTTCGAGCTCAGCCCGTCTTCCGCCGCGGTCGGGGGATGGACGGAGCACGTGTTGCACGCGTTCAGCGTTTCGGATGGTGCGATGCCGCAGGCGGGCGTGGTGCTGGATGCGGCCGGTGCGGTGTATGGCACGACCTCCACCGGTGGCACCGCCCCCAATGATTTGCAGGGCGGCGGCACGGTTTTTCGCCTGGCGCCGCCGGCGAAGGGGAAGACGGCATGGGGGCTGAGCACGTTGTATATGTTCAAGGGGGGCCGGTTTGGCGCCAATCCCGTCTCGCCCCTTTTGTTGAGCGGGACGGAGCTTTATGGCACCGCGCCCTATGCCGGCGCGGCGGAGTTTGGCGTGGCATTCGAGGTGACGAAGTGAGCGCGCGCCCTTCCGGCGACTCCGCGACAGCCCGCCAAAAGTTTTTTGCTTCTTTTTTTCAAAAGAGAAGTTCCTTCTTTCTTTTGTTTTTGTCCCTGTCGGCGTTCGCCCAAAACCCCGCCGTCACCATCAGCATCGACGCGACAAAGGGCCGGCACGCGATCAGTCCGTTGATCTACGGCGTGGCCTTCGGCACGGCATCGGACCTTGTGCTGTTGAATGCGCCGCTGAACCGGGAGGGCGGGGATTCTACCTCCACCTATAGCTGGCGGGCGAACGCGCTGAACCTGGCGGCCGATTATTATTTCGAGAGTTATCCGCAGGCGGGCGGCGGCACGGCGGGCGCGTATGTGGATGGCATTATCGCCGGCAATGCGCAGGCTGGCGCCCGCAGTCTGGTGACGGTGCCGATGATCGGCTGGGTGGCGAAGCTGGGGCCGGATCGGGCCAGACTGCCGAGTTTCTCAATCGGCAAATACGGGCCGGAATGTGCGAGCTATAACGGGCAAAGCGGCACCGATCCGTATTTCCCCGATGCCGGCATCGGGGTTGAAACGAACTGCCAGACCTTCATCACGGGCAATTCGCCCGATGATGCGTATGTGCGTGACAGCACAGGCAACGAAGAGGATTGGGTAAAGCATCTCGTGGCCAAATGGGGCGGGGCCGCCGGCACGGGGCCTTCCTATTACCTCACTGACAATGAATCGAGCATCTGGTTCGTCGTGCACCGCGATGTGCATCCGATCGGCCCGCACGCGACCGAAATTCGTGACGACGTGATCAGAACGTCGGCCTTCGTGAAGGCGATCGATCCGGCGGCACAGGTGGTGGGGCCGGAGGAGTATGGCTGGTTCGGGTATTTCTACAGCGGCTACGATCAGCAATATCTGGAGTTGAACGGCTTCAATCTGGCGGCACCGGACCGCACCAAAGTTATGGGCGGCATGGATTACATCCCCTGGCTGCTTTCGCAGTGGAAGGCGGCGGGCCATCCGATCGATGTGCTGAGCGTGCATTTCTATCCCGGCTGCGGCGAATTCGGAAATGCCACCGGCGAGGACGATTATAATCTGCAAATTCTGCGCAATGCCTCCACGCGGCAATTATGGGATCCCACCTACACGCCGCCTTGCTATCCGAACACGCCGGTTATGCTGATCCCCCGCCTGCAAGGCTGGGTCGGCAGCTATTATTATCCCAACACGCCGGTGGCGATCACCGAGTATAACTGGGGCGACGAGGACAATATCAACGGCGCCACCACGCAGGCCGATATTTTCGGCATTTTCGGCGCCTACGGTCTGCAATTGGGCACACGCTGGACCGTGCCGTACCGTCCCCTGCCGTCCGGCAACAGTTTCGCCAGCAGCGCCACGCCCACCTTCAAGGCGATGCAGATGTATCGCAACTATGACGGCCATAACGGCAGTTTTGGTGATACCAGCGTGCAGGCCACATTCTCCAGCAGCCCGGACGATCTGACCGCCTATGCCGCGGTCCGCGCGCTGGATGGCGCGCTCACCATCATGGTGATCAACAAGGATCTGGCCGGCAGCACACCGGTCAGTATCGCCATCGGCGGTTTCAGTGCGGGCGGAACGGCCGCCGTGTACCAACTGACGGGCAGCGATACGATCGCCGTGCTGCCAGCAGTGAAACTGGCCGCCGGCGCCGCATCGCTCACGGTGCCGGCGCAGAGCATAACGCTGCTCGTGGTGCCGGCGCAGGCCGGCAAGAGCATGACGCCGCCCACCGCGACCATGCGCGTGGAGCCCGCGCAAACCTATGCGCCGGCGCCGGGCGCCAGCTTCAATTTCCCCGTGCATTTCGTGGGTGCGGCGGCCGCGCATGATGGCGGCACGATCGTGAGCGAGTTCTGGGATTTCGGCGACGGCACCTACGCCACGGGCGCGCACCCAACGCATACCTACGCGGGCTACGGCAATTTCAACGCGACGCTCACGGTGCGGGATTCGCTCGGCCTGGCCGGCACGATCACGAAATCGGTCGCCGTGCAGCCGCAGCCGCAATCGGGTGTTGCCTGCACGGCCACGTTCGCCGATACCAACGATTACGGCTCCTCGTTCCTGGGCAATGTGCTGATCACCAACACCGGCAGCCAGGCGGTGAAGGGTTGGATCGTCACCTGGAACTGGCCCGGCAATCAAATGCTGGCGCCGCCCTTCAGCCAAAGCCTGTGGAATGCCAGCGGGTCGCAAACGGAGACGAGCGTCTCCGCCCTATCCGCCGGCACAATCGCGCCGGGCGGTACGGCAAACCCGAGTTTTTACGCTCTCTACATCGGCGGCAATCCCGCGCCTGCGCAGTTCTATCTCAATGGCACGGCGTGTTCGCTGGTGGCGGAAACAGGCAAAAAGTAAGCGTTCTTTTTTGAAAAAAAGAACCAAAAAACTTTTGTCCCTGTGCGCGCGCTGCCGGCGAGTCGCGTGCAAACAATCAAAAGTCTTTTGCTTCTTTTCTTCAGAAAAGAAGACCTTCCTTTAACCAACAGCCTCAAGCGGAAATACCTTGGCCGGATTGAGCAGCCACGCCGGATCGAAAGCGGATTTCAGCGCGCGCTGCTGCGCCAACTCCACCGGCAAAAACTGCACGCTCATCAAATCGCGCTTCTCCACGCCAACCCCGTGCTCGCCCGTCAGGCAGCCACCCACCTCCACGCACAGCTTCAAGATATCCGCGCCCAGCACTTCCGCCCGGTGGAAACTATCCGCGTCATTGGCATCGAACATGATCAGTGGATGCAAATTCCCGTCGCCCGCATGGAAAATATTGCACACGCTCAAGCCCGCGGCGGCCGTCATCTCCGCAATGCGCCGCAACGTCTCCGGCAACTGGCTCGTCGGGATCGTGCCATCCATGCACAGATAATCCGGGCTGATCCGCCCCACCGCGCCGAACGCGCCCTTGCGCCCCTTCCAGATCGCCGCACTCTCCGCGGCACTTTGCGAAATCCGCATGCTCACCGGCGCGAAATCTGCGCAGATCTCGCCAATGCGTGCCAGAAGCCTATCCTGCTCCTCCACGCATCCCTCAACCTCGATGATCAGCAGCGCTTCGGCATCCAGCGGGTACCCGGCATGGGCAAACGCCTCGCAGGCATGGATCGCCGGCTTGTCCATGAACTCCAGTGCCACAGGGATGATGCCGCTACCGATGATCGCATCCACGCAGGCGCCGGCGATCTCGTTGCTGGCAAACCCCGCCAGCATCGCCCGCGCCCCCTCCGGGCCGCGCAAAATACGAACGGTGACCTCGGTCACCATCGCCAGCATGCCCTCGCTGCCGGTCAGCAATCCCAGCCAGTCATACCCCGCGGCATCCAGATGCGCCCCGCCGATATCGACGATCTCGCCCGCGATGGTCACAATCCGCAGGCCCAGCAGGTTATTCGCCGTCACGCCGTATTTCAGGCAATGCGCGCCGCCCGAGTTCATGCTCACATTGCCGCCGATCATGCAGGCCAACTGGCTGGATGGATCGGGCGCATAGAAAAACCCTGCCCCCTGCACCGCCCCGGTGATCGCCAAATTCGTCACCCCAGCCTGAACCGTGGCGCAGCGATCGGCATAATCGATGTCCAGGATGCGGTTCATGCGCATCATGCCGATCACCACCGCATCCTCCAACGGCAGCGCCCCCCCGGCCAGCGACGTGCCGGCCCCGCGGGGGATCACCCGCAGACCAACCTCGCTACAATACCGCAGGATTGCCGCCACCTGCTCGGTGGTCTCCGGCAGCACCACCGCCAGCGGCGGCTGCCGGTAGGCGGAAAGCCCATCCGTCTCATACGGCTTCAGCCGCTTGGGTTCGGATATCACCCCATCGCCCGGCAGAATGCGCTTCAGCGCCGCCACGATCTCGTCGCGACGGGCAAGGATATCGGCTTTCGGCGGCGGCAGTGTAATCATACAACCAGTTTGGCGCAGCCAGCCGGGTTGGCAAGCCTAGCCCTGGCGTGCCTTCATCCGCGGGTTCTTCTTGTTGATCACATACACGCGGCCATGCCGGCGAACCACGCGGCAGTTCTTGTCCCGGGTCTTGGCGGCGCGAAGGCTGTTGCGGATCTTCATGACACGACCTTGTTGGCCCGGTCCCTGGCTGGGGTCGGGGTGGAAAATGCGGAGCCGGGAAGTAGCGCCAGACGGGAGAGGAGGTCAAGGAAGAAAGATGTTCTTTTTTGAAAAAAAGAACCAAAAAACTTTTACTCTTTCCCCGTTTGCCAAATATCCGACACGCCCGACCCCCGCGTACCTCAACAGTCAAAAGTTTTTTGGTTCTTTTTTTTCAAAAAAGAACACTTCCTTTAAAATGTTTCGCGTGAAACAAATCAGGAACAGCTCCTCACGCCGCCCCAATCGCGTGCCACCGCATCAGCCTCACGCCCAGCCGCCGCATCAGCCGTATGCGCAACAGCCACAACTCCGCCTCCGTCACAAAGGCACCGGCGGTGTGCGGCGCGGGGCGCGGCCCGGCGGCCATCGCCCGCACCGCATCACGCCAGCCGCCCAGGGTCTGGGTGATGTGGCGGTCGGACATATCCTCCACCACGCGCACATCGAACTTCAGCCGCTGCAGCGCCTGCGTCACATCCTGCGATCGCGGCAGTTCCGGCAGCCGGTTCTCCAGCCGGCACCAGGCCGCGAACTCCCTATCCTTGTCGCTTGGCACCTCCTCCGACACCAGCTCGGTCAGCACCACCTGGCCGTTCGGCAGAAGCGCGCCGGCCAGGCTTTCGATCAGCGGCACCGGCGGCGTGCCGCGCAATGCCTCCAACGCCAGCACGTGGTTGGCGCTGCGGGCGCGGAACTGTGGGCTGGCGCGATCCCAGCCCTGGATGGTGATACGATTCAACGGGTCCGCTGCCGCGCGCCGGGCCGAGGCCAGCGCGCGCAGGTCGTCATCGGCCTCGAAACTGGCAATCCAAGCACCGAACTCGCTGCTAATGCAGTGCGCCGGCCCGCCCAGGCCACTGCCCAGCAGCAGCAGAGTGACGCTCGAGGATAGGCCCATGGGCTTGCACAGCCGCAGGCTCTCCAGCCGGCCGCCCGGCATGATGAAGCCCTTCCCCCAAAGCGCTTCCACAGCGGCCACCCGTGCCGGCGGCCACCGGTTCGCGCCGGAAGCCACGCTCGCCGGCTGTGCCGCCGCGATCGGGCGCACGTCGACAGGCGCAACACCTGGTCCAGGACCATGGTCCTGGACCTTCGCAGCCGGCGCCACCGTGGGCGCCCCAGACAACGCCGATGGCCGATTCTTCAACCCGGAGCCCCCAGATGACAGCCAGCTCTTTTGTCCCAATCGATCATACCCAGCCGCATCAGAGGCTCCGATCCTGACGGCGCAACCTTGATAAAGCGTTTGCGCCGTCTCCAGCGCGCCCCGCTGTGGACCCGCCGCTCCCGCCATGCCAGGGAATGCCCGGCCGGGCCCTGTGCCGGGCCAACGCGGGAGCACACGGGCGATGCAGAAATCGGAACGGACGGGCAATACCGGCACCTGGACCGGGTTCCTGATCATGGCCTTCGCCATCGTGGGCCTGCTCGGCGCCTTCGCCACCTTTGCCGCGCAAATCCCGTTCGACCGCGCGATGGCCCGCAGCCAGGCGCTGGACCAGGCCGTCGCCGCCGCCGGCGCGCCCCATCCACAGGCCGCGCTCGAGGCCCTGCGCCCCCTGCTTGGCGACAGCGCCGATACCCTGCTTGCCGCGCCGCTCCCAGGCCCGGCTTCCATGGCGGCCCGCGCCGACGCCGAGCGCATCCGCATGCTCACCGAACTCCACGCGGACTCAGTGGATTACGGCTTCCGCCTGCGCATCGTCATCGCCGCCTTCACCGCCGCAGCCGCCCTGTTCGGCTGCATGGTCCTCAGCATCGTCCGCGGTAGCTAGAGCATTTTCCGATCGTTTTGACTGAGGTGAGCCGGTCGGAAAATGCTCTAGCTCTTTGTTTTGACGAGCATCTTTATCCGACAGGTGACCCCATGTGGCCGGGTGATGCTCTAAAACCAGTCAGGCCGCCAGCGCCCGTTCCGCCAACCCGTCGAACAGCTCCAGCATGGCGGAGCGCCAACTGCGCAGGCTGTCATCTTCGGCCAGCACATCCTGCGGGCTCACGCAGCGTGCCCATTGGAAGCTGCCGAACACCGCGTAATCCGCATAGCTGGGCTCCTCGCCACCCAGAAAATCCTGCGCCTGCAGCGTGTGGCGCAGCGGTGCCAGGCTCTGCCGAAACGCCGCCAACCGCGCCGGGCGCCCGGCGCGCGCCTCCTCCAGCGTCATGCCCAGCCGCTTCTCACGGCTTGCGCGGAAATAGGCGCGGTCGGCCGGGTGCAGGTGCCCCAGCACGTCCGGCCCCAGGATGGGGAACAATCCTGCCGTCAGCACCGTATCCGCCCAGGCCAGGATGAAGTGCACATGCGCTTCCCCGCCGGGGCCACCAAACAGGCTCGGACTGTTGGAGTAGCGATCCTCCAGATAAAACGCGATCCGGCTGGAATTGCTGATCACCTCGCCGCCATCCACCAGTACCGGCACCTGCCTGTTCGTCGGCGCGCCGGGCAGCCGGTCCTTCTCATGAAACCGCCATGGGGTGGTCTTGGGCTCCAGCCCCTTGTGGGCAATCGCCATGCGAATGCGCCAGCAATAGGGGCTGAATCGAAAATCCGGATCTCTGCCGGCCAGTTCAAAAAGCTCGATCATGACGAATTCCTGGATGAGGCGGTGCGTCACACGGCACCCGGTCGCTTGGGTCAAAAAATCGGTGGTTCCGGCGATCCACGCCGCTTAGGTTGAAGCCGTGAACATCCTTGCCCCACCAAAGGCGCGTCTGGCGATCGAAGTGGTACACGATCTCGTGTGCCCCTGGTGCTACCTGGGCGTCAGGCGGCTGTTCCGTACCCTCACGCGCCGCCCGGATCTGCTGGTCGAGGTCACCTGGCGCCCCTTCCTGCTGAACCCGGACATGCCCCGCGGCGGCATGTCGCGCAGCGACTACGTGCTGCGCAAATTCGGCGGCGAGGAACGCGCGCGACGGATGTACGCCTCCATCACCGATATCGGCCGTGTGGAAGGCGTCATGTTCCGCTTCGATCGTATACGCCGCACACCCGCCAGCGTGGATGCCCACCGTTTGGTACGCTGGGCCGCCGCCTTCGGCCGCGCCGACGAGGTGGTGGAAGCCGTCTTCGCCGCCCATTTCACCGATGGGCGCGACATCGGCGATCTCGCGGTGCTCACCGCCATCGCCGCCTCCTGCGGCCTGCGCCCTAGCAGCGCACGCAGCTTCCTCGCCAGCAACCAGGAGGCCGACGCCGTGCACGCCGACAACCTGCGCGCCCACCGCCTCGGCATCAACGGCGTCCCCTGCTTCGTCGTCTCCGGCTGCCACGCCATCGCCGGCGCCCAGGAACCCGAAGTTCTGGAACGCCTGCTGGATGTCGCCGCGGCCGAAGCCATGGGGATCTAGAAGACAAAAGTTCTCTGCTTCTTTCGTTCAAGAAAGAAGGGTCTTCTTTTCTGAAGAAAAGAAGCAAAAGACTTTTATCTGTCTGGTGCCGAATCCGGCGCCAACAGGCCGCGAAGGTCGGCGAGGGGGCGGGCGCCGTAGTGGGAAATCACCTCGGCGGCAGCAAGGCTGCCCAAACGGCCGCACGCGGCCAGGTCACGGCCGGCCGTGTAGGCGGCCAGGAACCCCGCGGCATAGGCGTCGCCCGCGCCCGTGGTGTCCACCACCTGCGTCGGCTCGGCGGGCACGTCCACCCGCTCATCGCCACGCAGGATCAGGCTGCCGGCTTCCGACCGCGTCAAAGCCGCCAAGGCCACATCGGCGCGGACCGAAGCGGCCGCGTCGAGAAAATCATTGGCCTCATACAGCGCGCATATCTCGGCCTCGTTGGCGAACAAAATATCCACATCCGCCAGCAGGCCGCGGAATGCATCGCGATGCCGGTTCACGCAGAATGCGTCCGATAGCGACAGCGCCACCTGCCGGCCCGCCACACGCGCGGCCCGCGCCGCGGCGCGGAAGGCCGATTGCGCCGCCGGCGGATCGAAAAGATACCCCTCCAGATACAGAACCGCGCCATCGGCGATCAGGGCCGCATCCACATCAGGCTCGCCGAAGGCCACACAGGCGCCGAGAAATGTATTCATGGTGCGCTGGCCCTCCGGCGTCACCAGGATCAGGCAGCGCGCCGTCGGCGCCCCGCCCGACAGCGGCGCACTGGGGAAATGCACGCCCGCCGCCGCGATGTCGCGCGCGAACACGCGGCCCAGATCGTCGTCGGCCACCTTCCCGAGATACGCAACGCGCGCGCCGAGTGCGGCCGCCACCGCGCAGGTATTGGCCGCGGAGCCGCCGCTGCTCTCCTGGCCCGGCGGCATCGCGGCATACACCGCATCCGCCCGCTCGGCATCGATCAACGCCATGCTCCCGGGATGCATGTCGTGCCGCGAGAGAAAATCATGCCCGGCCGGCGAGACGACATCCACAATCGCGTTGCCGATGCCGACGATATCAAAACGGGGTTGGGTGCTCATACCAGGCGTCTTTGCCGAATTCGCCGTCCGGCGCAACCATCCAGATTGGCGCGCCGGTTGCGCTCTGGCGTAAGAGGGCACCATGCTATCTCCCCTCGCGCGCGCCATCGCACAATTGGACGACCCGGCGATCCTGCGGGTTCTGCTCAAGAGCCTGCTGTTGTCCGCCCTGTGTTTCGGGCTGCTCTGTGCCGGCAGCGTGTACGGCCTGCACCGGGAACTGGCGCAGGCGACGGGGTGGGTTGCCTGGGTGATCGGGGCTCTGGGCGGGTTTGCCGCGCTGATCGCCGCATTGTGGCTGTTTCTGCCGGTGGCGGTGGTGATTGCCTCGCTGTTCCTGGATCCGATCTGCCGCGCGGTGGAGAAGCGCTGGTATCCCGGCCTGCCGCCGCCTGAGGGCGCCCATTGGGCGGCGCAGCTGTGGGATGGTTTGGCCGCCGGTTTGCGTGTTCTGGCCCTGAGCCTGCTGTCGGGCCTGTTCGCGCTGATGATCCCCGGTGCCGGGCTTTTGCTGGGCTGGGCGGTGACCGCCTGGGCAATCGGCCGCGGCATGTTCATGGCGGTCGCGATGCGCCGGATGCGCCGCCGCGACGCGCATGCGCTGTATGCGCGGCATCGTGGCGCGGTGCTGTTGCAGGGGGCGGCGCTGGCCCTGGCCGGCTATGTGCCGCTGGCGAATCTGCTCGTGCCCATCCTGGGCGCCGCCTGCATGGTGCATGTGCTGATGCAGTCGGGCCGGACACAATAGCGCTGGCCCTGCCGGCACAATTTTTGGCCGGCAAACCGCGGGATAAAGCGCCGGCCTGGGTTGTTTCCTGCAAACGCCACGTGTTAGCTCACGACGTTCACACGGGGGCTGCCGCACGCCGGCAGGTGGCAGCAACCGCAAGGCCAAACGCACCGAAACCATCGTCATCAGTCCATCAGTGATCAAGGGCCTGCCCATGTTCAAACGCCGCAAGCCAGACGAGCCGGAGCCCGCCATGGAGCCGACCCCGACCCTGCAGGACAAGGCCGGTATCCCGGCCGTGCCCGTCATCGACACGGGCGTTGGCGTTCCGCCGCGCCCGATGCCTTTTCCTTCGCCTGCCATAAAGGACCCGACCATGGGACGTCCGCCCTTCTCACCCCTGCCTGCCGCACAGCCGGCCCCCCCCGCGCTGCCGCCCGCCGGGGCACTCGGCAATCCGCCGATGCCGCCATCTGCCCCGCCGCGCCCAGCCGGCCCCCCGGCGCGTCCCGCCTCCGGGCGCGACACCGTCACCGCACCCGAGCGCCGTACCCTTGTGGTGGGCCGCGGAATCAGTGTGCAGGGCACCGTGCAGGATGCCGAGCGCCTGGTGGTGGAAGGCATGGTGGAAGCCTCGATGATCCATGCAGCCGAGCTGTCGGTTTCCCTCGGCGGCGTGTTCAAGGGTGAAATCCAGGTCGAGGATGCCGAGGTTGCCGGCACGATCGATGGCACCGTCACCGCACGCGGCAGCCTGGTGGTGCGCGCCAGCGGCGTGGTGCTGGGCACCGCCCGCTGCCGCCGCCTTCAGGTGGAAGATGGCGGCCAGATCACCGGCCGCATCGAGATGCTCAGCGAGGGCGGCAAGACCGCCTCGCCTGTGCCGGTGGAACCGCCGCGGAGTGTTGAGACGGCGGTGGAAGCCTGACACCTGTATGGGTGGGCCGTCCCTGTAACCCACCCGTTTACACGTCCAACCCTTCCGCGATCCGCCTGACATCCTGCGCCGCCATGCAGCCCGGATGGCGCGTCAGCAGCGGTGTCTGGCGTCGGATGGCATCTCGTACATGGTCATCCCGCCGCACCACGCCTGCCAATGCGGGCGCGCGGCCCAAGAACTGCGTGCAGGCCCGTGCCAGCGTTGCGAAGGTGCGCTGGCCCGCGGCCACCCCCGACGCCTGGTTGATCACCACGCGCGCCTCCGCGGGCGTGGCACCGCGATCGCCCGCGTGGAGTTTCAGCACCGCATAGGCATCGGTGAGGGAGGTCGGCTCGTCGGTTGCCAGCACCAGCAGGATATCCGCCCAGGCCGCCATGCGCCGCGTATGCGCATCCAGCCCCGCCCCCAGATCCAGCAGCAGCAAATCCTGGGGCACCCGGCCCAGCTCCGCCATCAACCCGTCCAGCCGGGCGGGTGCCAGCGCCGCCAGAGCGCCGGAACCGGAGCGGCCCGGCAGAATGGCGAACCCGCCGTCCGCATATGGCTGAATCGACTCCGCCAGGCTCACCCGCCCGGCCAGCACCGCGCCCAGATCCAGGGCCGGCATCAGCCCCAGTTGGATGTCGATATTCGCCAAACCCAGATCGCCATCAAACAGCAGCACCCGCCGCCCGCCCTGCGCCAGCGCCTGTGCCAGGGTGATGGCGAACCAGGTTTTACCCACCCCGCCTTTGCCGGAGGCGACCGCAATGCGCAATGCCCGGCCCATTGCAGGTGCGCGCGCCAAGAGATCAGTTTCTGTATCCATCATCCCCATACCTCTTGGCGCCACCCGACTCGGCCCAGGAATCGCCGCGCAACTGGCCCCCCAACTGGCCCCCCAACTCGCCCCCCGACTCGCCCCATGACTCGGCCGCGCGCGATCGGGCTGTCGGAAACACCGGCCTGCGCACGGGGGCGGCCGCCATCGGCGGCGCCACGCCTGGTGGCGGGCCAGAGTTGCGCAGGCGCTCGGCCAGAAATTCGGGCGTCATCGGCACCAGACCGTCGGTGGCGCCTGCACCGATGCCGCAATCCGTCAGGATCAGGTCGGCGGCCACCGCGGCTGCGATCACGCTGCCCAGCCGGCGCGCCACATCCAGCCGCGTCGGCAGCAGATGATGGATCCCGAGCACCGCGAAGGCGCCGGCCTGTTCGGCAGCTTCCTCCGGATGCTGGCCAGCCGGGATCACCAGCACCGGGGTTGCCTCGGCCGCGTCGATCAGCGCCGCGATCTGCGCGATCTGGTCGGGCGCGAAGGGATTGATGCCCGTGGTATCGATCAGCACGGGCGCGGCGGCATCACGCTGCCGTAGCGCGCGTTCAACCGTGGCCGGCGTGCCCGCCACCAGCAGGGTCAGCCCCAGCAGCCTCGTATAGGCGGCGAGTTCTTCCGCTGCCCCCGCGCGGCGGCCATCCGCGGTGATCACCAAGGGCTTGGTGCCGGCCAGTACAAGTCGGGTCGCCAGCCGCGCCACCGAGAGGGTTTTGCCGGCAGCGGGACATCCCGCCAGAAGCAGCGGCTGGCTGCCTTCCAGCGGCAGCGTGCCAAACCGCAGCACCGCGCGCAGCGCCTGTGCCAGGTTCGCCCCTGCCAGCCTGGCCGCGACTGCCGGCGGAATGCCGTGATAGGCGCAATCCGTGCCCGGCTCGGGTGCTGCTTCCTCGGCCTGGTCCAGCGCCGCGGTGAGTTCCACGCCCTGCGCGATCCGGCGCGTGGAGAGGATCAGCGCGTCCGGCCCCAATTCCGATCGCAGCTGCGCCATCGCTTCCGCCACGCTCGCCGCACGATAAAGTTTGAGGCGCATACACGCCTATGTAAAATCTCCCCCTTTCCAACCCGTTACACCGCGCCGCGTAAAACCGAAGCCCAACAGACAAAAGTCTTTTGCTTCTTTTCTTCAGAAAAGAAGATTCTTCTTTCTTGAAAGAAAGAAGCAAAGAACTTTTACCTATGGCGCGCGCGCAAGCACGGCATCGAGTTTGGCCATCAGGGCGGGGTCGCGGGCATCAGGTGCCGTGATCAGGGCGTGATCAAGCGCGTGCTCGCAGCCTTCGGGGCACACGGCAGCCCGCCCAAGCAGCGGAACCGCCCGGCGCACTAAGGCTCGCGCGTTATCCGCGTTCGCGTGCATCACCGCCACCACCGCATCCACCGTCACATGCGCATGCGTCTCGTGCCAGCAATCATAGTCGGTCACCATCGCCACGGTCGCGTAATGCAGCTCCGCCTCACGCGCCAGCTTGGCCTCCGGCATGTTGGTCATGCCGATCACGCTACAGCCCCAACTGCGATACAGCTCGCTCTCCGCCTTGGTGGAAAATTGCGGCCCTTCCATCACCAGGTATGTGCCGCCGCGCGTCACCGGCAGGTCCAGCTCTCGCGCCGCCTGTTCCAGCACATCGCCGATCAGCGGGCACACCGGATGCGCCATGGAGACATGCGCCACGCACCCGTCGCCGAAGAAGGATTTTTCGCGCGCGAAACTGCGGTCGATGAACTGGTCCACGATCACGAACCGGCCCGGCGGCAGATGCGCCTGAAGGCTGCCCACCGCGGAAAGCGAGATCACGTGCGTCACCCCGGCGCGCTTCAACGCATCGATATTCGCGCGGTAATTCAGGTGTGTGGGCGAAAGCCTGTGACCCCGCCCATGGCGTGGCAGGAACACGCAGTCCACCCCCTCCAGCGTGCCGCACAACACCTCGTCCGACGGCTCGCCCCAGGGCGTCTCGATATGCCGCCAGTGGCGGCCGGTCAGGCCCTCGATGTCGTAAAGGCCGGAGCCGCCGATGATCCCGACGACAGTCATCAGTGGTCAGCCGTCAGAGGAAGACGGCCGTCCGACCCCTGACGACGCCTCAATGTACGTCAGCCCAGATCCTGCGCTTCACGCCATACGTCACGCCGCACATCAGCGCCAGGAAACCGACGATGCGCACGCCCATATGCTTGCGCTCTTCCATATGCGGGTTGGAGGCGAAGTACAGGAAGGTCGCCACATCCTTTGCTTCCTGCTGCAGGGTTGCCTTGGTGCCATCCGCATAGGTCACCGATCCATCGGAGAGCGGCGCGGGCATGTGGATCAGGTGGCCCGGGAACCATTTGTTGTAATACAGACCATCCGGCACCTTCACGCCCTTCGGCGGATCCACGTAGCCGACCATCAGCCCATCGATGTAGCTGGCGCCACCCTCACGGGCGTTGACGATCAGGGAATGATCCGGCGGCAGCGCGCCGTTATTGGCCGCCCGGGCGGCCTTGTCGTTGGGGTAGGGTAGAGCGAACGTGTCCGATGGCTGCCCCGGCCGTGTGGTCGGCTCGCCCTGGTCGTTCGGCTCGCCGGGCACGGTCTTGCTGGCGGCGATCGCCTTGATCTGCTCCGGGCTCAGCCCGATCCCGGCCAGGTTGCGATACGACATCAGCTTCATCGAGTGGCAGGCGGAACACACCTCGTTCCACACCTGGAAGCCGCGCTGCGCGGAGGCGCGGTCGAACGTGCCGAACGGGCCGGCAAAGCTCCACTTCACATCCGGCAGCTTCGGCATCGCTTCTTCCTGCGCCCGCGCCGCGCCCCCCGCCATCAGCAGGCACCCCAGCGCCAGCGCCGCAGGCTTCAACCATGACCGCAGCATTCAGATCTTCTCCATCGGCTTCGCCGCCGCACCCGAGGGCAGCGGACCGCCGCCGCCACCGGAGGGGAATTTGGCTTTTAGCACCGGGCTGCTGATGCTCTCCGGCAGCGGCAGCGGCTTCTCGATGAAGCCAAAGGCCGGCACCAGCACCAGGAAATGCAGGAAGTAGTAGATCGTGGCGATCCGCCCCAGCGAGACATACGGCTCAACCGGGTGATGCGCGCCCACCACGCCCAGCACGAACATCGCCACCACCAGCCCGATCAGGGAGATCCGGTACATCGGCCGGAACCGCGCGCTGCGCACGGGCGAGGTATCCAGCCACGGCAGCACGAACCACACCAGGATGGACCCGAACATGCACAGCACGCCGGCCAGCTTGTCAGGCACCGAGCGCAGGATCGCGTAATAGGGCAGGAAATACCATTCGGGCACGATGGCGTTCGGCGTCTGCAGCGGGTTAGCCTGAATGTAATTGTCCGGCTCGCCGAAGAAATTCGGCGCGAAGAATACCAGCAGCGCGAACACCAGGAAATACACCGCCATGCCCACGCTATCCTTGGCCGTGTAGTACGGGTGGAAAGGCAGCGTATCCTGTTCGCTCTTCACATCGATGCCGAGCGGATTGTTCGACCCCGTGATGTGCAGCGCCACCACGTGCAGGAACACAACGCCAGTGATCACGAACGGCAGCAGGTAGTGCAGGCTGAAGAACCGGTTCAGCGTGGGGTTGGCCACCGAGAACCCGCCCCAGAGCAGCGTCACGATCCAGTTGCCCACCAGCGGTATGGCGGAGAACAGGTTGGTGATCACGGTGGCGCCCCAGTAGCTCATCTGCCCCCAGGGCAGCACGTAGCCCATGAAGGCGGTGGCCATCACCAGCAGGAACAGGGCCACACCGGTCATCCACAGCAGCTCGCGCGGCGCCTTGTAGCTGCCGTAGTACATGCCGCGGAAAATATGGATGTACAGGATGATGAAGAACATCGACGCGCCGTTCATATGGACGTAGCGCAGCAGCCAGCCGTAATTCACGTCGCGCATGATGCGTTCCACGCTATCGAACGCGCCGGCGGTGGTGGCATTGTAGTTCATCGAGAGGAAGATGCCGGTGGCGATCATCACCAGCAGGTTGATCGTCGCCAGCGCGCCGAAATTCCAGAAATAGTTGAAATTCTTCGGCGTCGGGAAGCTGCCGTATTCCTTCGTCATCAGCGTCAGGATGGGCAGGCGGCTATCCACCCAGTTCAGCACCGGGTTCTGGAACGTACTTTTATGCAGGCCGGACATGAGTTTTAGGTCCTCGAAGCCATCGTTGACGCCGCGGCACCGCGAAGGCGCCAGCGACTGAGCCGGGTGAAGCCTACCCCGCACATGTCGCCAACCTAATAAGGGGGGAGTTTGCAGGCTGCAATCCACGGCGGGAGAAAAGATGATGCGGTGCAGCGCGCTTTCACGCGGCCGTGGCCCTACGCAAGTCGTGGTTCAGCGGGTTAGGATAAGGATATGGATACCGAAATGGCTCCGGCCGCCCTGCCCCACACACCCCTGAAACCCGCGGCCCGCGCCTGGTTCGAGCAGTTGCGCGACCGGATATGTGCCGCTTTCGAGGCCATCGAGGATGCGCAAACCGAGGGGCCTCTCAGCGACCGGGTGCCGGGCCGCTTCGTGCGCCGGGCGTGGTCCCGCCCCACTGAGGATGGCTCCGATGGCGGCGGCGGCGTGATCAGCCTGATGCATGGGCGCGTGTTCGAGAAGGTGGGGGTGAACGTCTCTACCGTGGCGGGCGAATTCAGCCCCGAGTTTCGCGCACAAATCCCCGGTGCGGCGGAGGATCCGCGCTTCTTTGCCACCGGCATCAGCCTGGTGGCCCATATGCAGAACCCGTTCGTGCCGGCGGTGCATATGAACACGCGCATGCTGGTGACCACCAAGGGCTGGTTCGGCGGCGGCGGCGATCTGACCCCCATGTTCTGGGACACGGCCGAGACCGCCGAGGACGGCGCCTTCTTCCACGCCGCCTTTCGGGCCGCCTGCGACCGGCACGATCCCGCCTACTATCCCAAGTTCAAGGCGTGGTGCGACCGCTACTTCTACCTTCCGCATCGTGGCGAGCCGCGCGGCGTGGGCGGCATTTTCTACGACCACCATTTTACGGGCGATGCCGAGGCGGACTTTGCCTTCACCCGCGATGTCGGCGAGGCGTTCCTCGCCGCCTACCCTGCGATCGTGCGCCGCCGCATGGCCACCCCCTGGACCGAGGCGGACCGCGAGCACCAGCTGATCCGCCGCGGCCGCTACGTGGAATTCAACCTTCTCCACGACCGCGGCACCACTTTCGGCCTGAAGACCGGCGGCAACGTGGAGGCCATCCTGATGAGCCTGCCCCCGGAGGCGCGCTGGCCCTAGCCCGCACCCCGGCACGCCACAGGTAAAAGTTTTTTGCTTCTTTTTTTCAAAAAAGAAGAGTCTTTCTGTCTGGCCGCTCCGCGGCCGGCGTCTTTTCTGAAAAAAAAGAAGCCAAAGACTTTTATTCATTTAGACCCAGGCTGGAATGACCACCGCGCTTCTTATCCTTGTGATCGTGCTGCTCGCCTTGCTGAACGGCGTGTTCGCGATGGGGGAGATGGCGCTCGTCTCGGCGCGGCGGGCGCGCCTGGCGGTGCTGGAGACCAAGAAAGTGCGCGGCGCGCGCATCGCTCGCGAGCTGGCCGATGACCCGCAGCGGTTTCTCCCCACCGTGCAGGTGGGCGTCACGCTGGTTGGCATCCTCTCCGGCACCTTCGGCGGCGCCCGGATCGCCACCGCTTTGCAGCCCACGATCGCCCGCATCCCCTATATCGGGCCTGGCGCGGTCGGCGTATCCCTCGCGCTGGTCGTGATCGGCATCACCTATCTCACGCTGGTGATTGGCGAACTCGTGCCCAAGCGCCTGGCTTTGCGCTCGCCCGAACTCATCGCCACGCGGCTGGCGCCCTTCGTTGCCGGCCTCGCCCGCATCACCGCCCCCGTCGTTTGGCTGCTCGGCCGCTCCTCGGATCTCGTGCTGCGCGCCATCGGCTACAGCGAGGCCGCGCGCCAGGCCGTGACGGAAGACGAGCTGAAGGCCCTGCTCGCCGAGGGCACCCAGGCCGGCGTGCTGGAACTCGGCGAGCGCGACATGATCGAGCGCGTGTTGCGCCTGGCGGACAAGCCCGTCCGCGCCATCATGACGCCGCGCACCGAGCTGGTGTGGATCGACCGCACCGACCCCATGCGGGAAATCGCCGATACGCTGAAGGCCGCCCCGCATAGCCGCTTCGTGGTGTGCGACGGCTCGATCGACAACGTGGTCGGCGTGGTTCAGGCCAAAGACATCCTGGACCGGATCCTGGATGGCAAGGACCTCTCCATTGCCGCCGCCCTGCGCCAGCCGATGGTGGTGCCCGATACGGTGAGCGCGCTGGATGCGCTGGAGCGTTTGAAGAGCGACTCCCTTGGCCTGGCCCTCGTGATGGACGAGTACGGCAGTTTCGAAGGCGTGGTGACGGCGGCCGATGTGCTGGAGGCGATCATCGGCGACCTCGCCGAACCGGGATATGGCACACCCGCCCAGGCCGCAGAGCAGATCGGCGGCGAGATGATGATGGACGGCATGACCCCGGTGGACGAGCTGAAGGCGCGGCTTCTTCTGCCCGACCTGCCGGCCGAGGGCAGTTACCACACGCTGGGGGGGCTGATCCTGGCGCTGCTGCGCCGCGTGCCGCAGGGCGGCGACCGGATCGTGTTTGGCGGCTGGCTGTTCGAGGTTCTGGAGATGGACGGCAGGCGTGTGGTGAAGGTGCGGGCGAGTCGCGAGAAGCTGGCCGAGGCGTGAACCGTCGCGAGGCGTGAACCGTCGGAACCGTCGCAAGCCATGGATCGTCGAGCACAGTTGCGCGTTGCAATCGACCACTGTTTGGACCAAAAAGATGCGTCCGTCGCAAATGGTTCGTGGAACATGCAGGTCTCGGTTACCGACGCCAAGGCGCAACTCACTGAACTCGTCCGCCGCGCGCAAGCCGGCGATGAGGTCATCCTTACCCGCCACGGCCAGGCGGCCGTCCGCCTCGTCCCCGTTGTCCAAATCCCTGACCGCGAAACCAAGCGGCTTGTGTTGAACGAGGCACGGGCGTCGGGCGCCGCCCGCGTGAGCCCTGGGCCTTGCGCCGCACGAAGCCAGGATTTCCTCTACGATGAGGACGGTCTACCCGCGTGATCGCGGTGGACATGGCCAGTCTCGGCTTTGAGATTGTTCCAGTCACCGAAGCCTCGGCCCGGAGCGCCGCTGCCGCCTATGATCGCTGGGGTAAAGGCATTCACCCGGCGGCCCTGAATTTTGGCGATTGCTTCGCCTACGCGCTCGCCATGGAACGTGCTTGCGAATTGCTTTTCATAGGCAACGATTTTTCGCGCACCGACGTGAAAAGCGCGCTCAACGGGTAAGGAAGGACGTGTTCTTTTTTGAAAAAAAGAACCAAAAAACTTTTACCCAGACGCCTTCACCAACAACCCGACACCTCGGCGCCACGCGTACGTGACCGAACAAAAGTTTTTGGTTCTTTTTTTCAAAAAAGAACACTTCCCTACGCCACCGTCTGAAACCGCCTCCGTCCCAACGCCGGCAGCAACGGTAACAACACATTCAAATCCCGCTCCGCCACGCAGCACAAATATTTTCGCGGCGCGTCCCCCTGCACCTGACCCTCCGGCACCGGCAAACCATCCTGCCCCAGCGGCAGCGCCGTCAGGCCCAGATCGCCATATACCTTCAGCAGATCGCTCCCCGCCCGCCAGATGGCCGCGTCACACCCTTCCTGCTGCGCCAGATCGCGCAGGCGCCAGATGGCGGAAATGCGGTCGCTCTCCGCGCCCGCGGGATCGCCCAGGGCCAGCAACACACGGCCCACCCGCCGGAACGGGATGCCGGATCGCCCGGCCTCGCCCATCACCAACCCATCCGCCTCCGCCGGCGGCAGCGCGCCCAGTGCGGCATAGCGCAGCCGCGCCTCCGCGTTCCACGGCATCGGCCGCACCCGGCCGGGGCGGATAACCCCCCACAGCGCCGCAAGCCCCAGCAACACCGCCAGCAGCACGGCCGCCCGGATCGGCGCCGGCGCGTTGCGGCTCAACACCACCGCCCACCAGCTCGTATGGGCTAAAATCCGCACCTTCGGCTCGAAACTCGCCAGCCACAGCACGCTGCCCAGCAGCGCCAGCAACGGCACCACCGTGCCCGCCCGCAACGGATGGCTCAGCAGCCGCGCGTGCCGGTAATACGCATCGCGGAACGGCCCGATGCTCAGCGCCGCCAGCACCAGGATCGCCGGCACCACCGCCGGCTCCCCTTGCAGCGCCGTCAGCCCCGCGCCGGCCAGCAGCGCCACGATCGTGGCGCCCCACGCCAGCGTCACCCGCTGCGAGAGGCCCACCGCCAGCACCATCAGCGCCGCCCCGATCAAAGACGGCACATACTGGCCCGCATCCGCCGCGAACCCGAAATCGCCATCGATCCAGGAGTAATCCGGGTGCGTATCCAGCACGCCGATAGACAGCAGCATCGCGCCGCACACCGCCACACCGCCGGTGCTGGCCGCCACCGCGAAATCCGGCTCACTCCACCGCGCATGGCCCACGGCCGGGGCCGCCCCAAGCCGCCCGCGCCCTACCAGCACCTCGTTGCCGGCGAACAGCGCGCCGGCCAGAAACAGCGGGATCACATAGTAATACAGCCGGAACACCGCGATCGCCCCCAGAACCACCGGCCGCGGCAACGCCGTGCCCTGCAAGCCCAGCAGCATCGCCGTATCGAACACGCCCAATCCCCCAGGCACGTTCGACACCAAACCCACCGCATAGGAGCCCAAATACACCGCCAGAAACCGCATCCAGGTCAGACCATGCGCATGCGGCAGCAACGCATAAAAAATCGAGGCGGTCAGAGACACATCGGCCGTGGCCAGCGCCACTTGGGCCAGCGCCATCTTCCAGCCCGGCAGCTCGATCACCCGCCCGCGCACGTGCAGAACCGGAAACGCGCTCGCCAGCACCACATAAATGCCAACAACCGCCCACAACGCGCACCCTGCCAGATACAGCGTCCAATGCGGCAAAACGGCACCGAGCCACGGCACCGCCCCTGGCTCGGTAAACAGAATGGCGCCGCCGAGCGACATCCCGCCCAACCCGAACGTCAGGCTGCTGAACGCCACCACCTTGGCGATCTGCACCGGGGTAAGCCCCCAATGCGCATACAGCCGATACCGCACCGCGGCCCCCGAAACCGCGGCAAATCCCAGATTATGGGCCAAGGCATAGGCACAAAACGAGGCCACCGCCGTGCGCAGGTAACTCAAATTATGGCCGGCATAAATCACCGCCAGCTTGTCGTAGAGCGTCAACAAGGCATAGCCGAGCACGGTCAGCACAGCGGACATCACAAGCGCGCGCCGCGGAATCGCCTGCAGCGCATGCCCGACATCGCGCACGTTCAAATGCCGGAATTCGCGCTGCACCACGTAGATGGCACCACACAGCAACACCACGCCGAGCACGGCGGGAATGTGCCTGGCAGCGCGTTTCAAAGCCTCAAGCATACGGGGCAAGGAAGAAAGAATGTTCTTTTTTGAAAAAAAGAACCAAAAAACTTTTGATCCTAAGCATCACCAAAACCAGCCAGCCGTCTCTCGATCAGCGCGACAGTCTCCGAAATGCCATATAACGCAACAAAACCGCCGAAACGTGGCCCCTCGGTCTGGCCAAGCAGCACCTGGTACAGGCAAGCGAACCAGGCTTTGAGCGCACTGAAGGGATGCCGCTTGCCGACCTCATATACCATCGTCTGAATCGCCTCGGCATCCGCGCCGGGCGCCATCCCGCGCAACGTCTCCGCCAGATCCGACAGCGCCGCCCGCTCCACCGCATCAGGCGCCCGGAACCGCTTCTCCGGCCGCACAAAATCCTGGTAGTACAGCACCGCGTGCTCCACCAGCCGCGCCAGAAACGGCGCCGCCTCCGGCGAAGCCTCGGGCAAGTAGCGCCGGATGAAGCCCCACAATATTTCCGGCGTCTCCGCATTGATCACGCTGGCCAGGTTCAGCAGCATGCCAAACGAAATCGGGCTGCCAGCACCCGGGGGGATCCGCCCCAGATGCGCATGCCACGCCGGATTGGCCCGCAACGCCGCCTCATCCTCGGACCGCGTACGCGCCACATTGGCGATATACTCGTCCACCGCGCGCGGGATCACATCGAAGAACAGCTTCTTCGCCCGGTGCGGCTGGTTGAACATGAACTGGCTCAAACTCTCCGGCGGCGCATAGCGCAGCCATTCCTCCACAGAGAGCCCGTTGCCGCGGCTCTTGCTGATCTTCTGGCCGCGATCGTCCAGAAACAGCTCGTAGGTGTAGCCGATCGGCGGCTTGGCCCCCAGCACCTCGCAAATCCGGCCCGACAACTTCACGCTGTCGATCAGGTCCTTGCCGGACATCTCGTAATCCACCCCCAGCGCGAACCAGCGCATCGCCCAGTCCGCCTTCCACTGGCACTTCGCGCCGCCGCCGAGCACGCTGGTCTCGAACCGCTTGCCCTGCACGTCGGTCCAGAAGACGGTGGCCGCGTCCACATCGATCTTGTCGATCCGCACCTGCTCCACCACCCCCGTTTCCGGATGGATCGGCAGGATCGGCGAATACGTTTCCCGACGCTCCGGCCCTAGCGTGGGCAGGATCACCGCCACGATTTCGTCGAACGCCTCCAGCACCCGCCGCAACGCCGCATCGAACCGCCCGCCGGCATAATACTCGGTGGCCGAGGCGAACTCGTAGTCGAAGCCGAAACTGTCCAGAAATCCCCGCAGCCGGGCGTTATTATGGTGGCCAAAACTCTCATGGGTGCCGAACGGATCCGGTATCCGCGTCAGCGGCCGCCCCAGGAACGGGCGCAGCGCATCCCGGTTCGGGATATTGTCCGGAACCTTCCGCAGCCCATCCATATCGTCGGAGAACGCCAGCAGCCGGCTCGGCTTGCCGGTCAGCACCGTGTAGGCGTGCCGCACCCACGAGGTGCGCGCCACCTCCCCGAACGTGCCGATATGCGGCAGCCCGCTCGGCCCATACCCGGTCTCGAACAGAACCCCCGGCTTGGCCAGCTCCTCCGCCCGTACGGCGAGCTTCTGCGCTTCTTCAAACGGCCAGGCCAACGGCCGCGATATCTCGGTGACATTCATCGGGGCAAACTACCGTGTCGAAGCGTTACACGCAAAAACCCGCCGCGCTTGCGTGGGTGGCGGCGGCGGCCCAGCCAATCT
>PKZM01000115.1 GCA_003133065.1 Acetobacteraceae bacterium | reverse complement strand
GAACTGATGGACGCGGCGCGGAGATGGGCCGGCGCTATCCTGAAAGCCTCGCCCCTGGCGGTTCGCGCCACCAAGGAAATGGCCCTCCGCGGCCAGGCATATGCGACGGTGCAAGAGGCAATGTCCGCCACCTATCCGGCGCTCGAACACCTCTGCTCGAGCCAGGACTTTATTGAAGGGCCCAAGGCCTTTGCGGAAAAGCGGCCGCCCGCCTGGGTGGGGGCCTGAGTCTGCCGACGCCTTGGAGGGCGCGCGGCAAACGGCGCGCCCAATCGGCCACATTTCAGCCTCCGACAAGGACATACAAAATGCGGCAAGCCGCCATCGTTTCGACAGCCCGTACAGCCATCGCCAAGGCCTATCGCGGCGCCCTCAACACTACCGAAGCCCCTCAACTCGGGGCCCACGTCGTCAACGCCGCCATTGAGCGCGCCGGCATCGACCCCGCGCGTGTGGACGACGTGTTTATGGGCGCGGGCAGCGAATGGGGCACCCAGAGCTATAATCTGGGCCGAATGACGGTGCTGGCGTCGAAATTGCCGCAGGGGGTCGCGGCCTTTACGCTCGATCGCAAATGCGCGTCTGGATTGACGGCCGTCGCCTTGGCTGCGCGCTCGATCGTGACTGGAGACATAGATACTGCCGTCGCGGCGGGCGTGGAGTCGATTTCGCTCACCCTGAACGATCATGCGCCGACCTACCGCAACCGGTCGCTCGCCGTTCTGTCGGCCGACGCCAACGCCTACATGAGCATGATCGAAACCGCCGAAATCGTNNGCCGCAGGGCGGTTCGCCGACGAGATCGTACCCTTTGAGGCCCAGCGCCAGATCGTCCGGAAGGATGGCTCCGTACTGGGCTATGAAGCGGTCACTTTGCAAACCGACGAGGGGATCCGGGCGGACACCAGCCTGGCAGGCCTCGCCGGCCTCAAGCCGGTGTTCAAGAACGGCGCTGTCGTCAAGGAAGGCCGGTTCATCACTGCCGGCAATGCCAGTCAGTTGTCCGATGGGGCATCAGCCCAGGTCTTGATGGAGCGCAGAGAGGCGGAGCGGGGCGGCCACGCGATACTGGGCCTCTATCGCGGCTTCCAGGTCGCAGGTTGCGCGCCGGAGGAGATGGGGATCGGCCCGGTATTCGCCATCCCGAAACTGCTGGAACGCCATGGCCTGCGCGTCGATGATATCGGGCTTTGGGAACTCAATGAGGCGTTCGCCAGCCAGGCGCTTTACTGCCGCGACCGCCTGGGAATCGATCCCGAAAAGCTCAACGTCAACGGTGGAGGCATAGCACTCGGGCACCCCTTTGGCATGACTGGGAGCCGGCTTGTCGGTCACGCGCTGACCGAAGGACGACGACGCGGCGTGCGCTACGTCGTCGTTTCCATGTGCGTCGCCGGCGGCATGGGTGCCGCGGGCCTGTTCGAGGTCGCATGACCAAGGTCATCTCTTTTGAAAAAAAGAAGCAAAAAACTTTTGTTTCCTCGCTCTGGCCTGCGATTCGCCAAGCCATTCAGAAACGCACCCCAAAAGAAACAAAAGTTTTTTGGTTCTTTTTTCAAAAAAGAACGTCTTCCTTCCTTCACCCAAGATGGATGCGTTTAGCGACCGACGAATCTTCCAGCTCTGCGTTCCCCGACCGAGCGGATGCCTTCGGCGTAGTCTTCCGTATCTCGCAGGAGCGCCTGCGCGGCGTGTTCCCGCAGAATAGCCGCTGTAGCTGCGTCCAGGTCTTCGGCGCGCAGCGTCTTGCGGGTGGCCAGCAGAGCGAGCGGCGCGTTCTCGGCGATCTCGGCGGCCAGCCGCCGGGCCGAGGCGCGCAGCGCGTCGGCGGGGACGATCTCATCGATCAGGCCCCAGGGGAGCACCTCCTCCGGTTTGAACCGGCGGGCGGTCAACAACATGAGCCTGGCGCGCTGGGCGCCAACCAGCCGTGGCAAGGTGTGCGTCAGGGCGAAGCCCGGATGGTATCCGAGCTTGGTGAAGTTGGCGCAGAACCGCGCCTCCGGCGAGGCGATTCGAAAGTCGGCCGCGACCGCCAAGCCTAAGCCCGCGCCCACCGCGGCACCCTGGATTGCGGCCACGATCGGTTTGCGGCTGGAGAACACCCGTAACGCCTGATCGTAGAACTCCCGCAACGGGTCCGGGGTCGAGCCGCCTACGCCGCCGCCCTCATTGGCGGCGAGATCGGCCCCGGCGCAGAAGGCCTTGCCGTCGGACGCCAGCACCACGGCGCGGCAATCGGGCTCATCGTCCAGAGCGGACAAGGCGTCGGCCAGGCCGCGCAAAAGGGCGACCGTCGCGTGATTGTATGGCGGATTTGAAAACACCAACTCCGCCACATGGCTCTGGCGCGCCAGCGAAATCAGGTCGGTCATCGTCGTGTGTCCATTAAATTGAGCGTGTTTACAGCCCCGGCCAAATGCCCCCGGACACGGACATCACTTCGCCCGTGATGAACGCGGCTTCGTCGCACCCGAGGAACAGCGCAGCGTGGGCGACATCGATCGGCTCACCGAGGCGCTTGAGAAGATTGCGGTTCTTCAGCTCCGCGCGCTTTTCAGGATCCATCGCATCAGCCGCGCGGGTGTTGATGATGCCCGGCGCAATGCAGTTGACGGTGACGTGTGGGGCGAACTCCATGGCCAGCACCTTGGTCAAGGAAACCACCGCCGCCTTCGACGCTGAATAGTCCGCGTGTCCCCATTCGCCGGCGAAATCCACTGAGGCGATATTGACGATGCGGCCATAGCGGTTGGCGAGCATCGCGGGCGCCAGCCCGCGTGTCAGATACCGGGTGCCTGAGAGATTGACGTCGAACGTCCCCGCCCAGCGCGCCTCGCTGATCTCCAGGAAGGGTCGATAGAACACCTTATCCGCAATACCGCCCACGACGTTGACCAGCACGTCCACGCGGCCGAAGGTCTGCAGCGCTTCGGCGCATAGGTTCGCCGCTTCGGTCTGCACGATCACGCTGGCGCGCCGGGCCAAGACCTTGCCGTGCCCGCCAGGCAGGGCTTCGATCTCGGCGACTGCGGCGTCCAGGCGGCTGCCCGAGATGTCGGTCATCACAAGATGAGCGCCTTCCTCGGCCATGCGGCGGGCGATGGCCAAGCCCATGGGCCCGCCGGCGCCAGAGATGAAAGCGACCTTGTCCTTCAGGCGCACGAGATCTCTCGACGAGATATCAGGATGACGCGTACTCGATATGGGCGCGCAGACTATCCGTCGCCGGGTCAACCCACCCGTGAGCGCTCGCGTACTGCTCCATCGCGCGGAATCCGGCCAGCCAGGTGTCGTCGCCGGGCCGCCCCTGCGCCAGCAGCCAGTTTCGGGATATCCAGGCGTGATCGTTCGTGTCCAGCCGCCCCAAGCGGGTCAGGGCCTCGGCCAGCAGGTTCGCCCCGCACGCAGCAGCGACCTTGAAGGCCTTGAAGTTGTCGATGTCATCAAGTGTGGCCGCCCCGGCCGGATCGATGCTGATGATCATGAAGGCAGACGGTGAAAAGGAACGCCAGCCGCGAGGCGGGGGCGTGAGATCGGCGATGGATTGCGACCGGTGAAGATGGCCAACTCCTGCTGGTTGAACGGGCGACGATCGGACACAGATACTATCCGGTATATATTTTTTGTGGGGATGCCGTCAACAATACCTTTCGTAAACGTGCGATTCTGATATTGTAGTAGGATAGGAATAGCGTGGGGATTGCCGGGAATGAATTCCCCGAAGTTCGGCAAAGGCCGAACTGAAACAATGATGCGGGTCCAGGTTCGCGACTTCAAGCGCGAACGGGTTCTGGAGGAGGCGACGAAGCTATTCTATGAGCGCGGTTTCCAAGGCTCCAGCATCGACGCGATCGCCGAGCGTTTAAGCGTCACGAAACCCTTCATCTATACCTATTTTGAAAATAAGCAGGCCCTGCTCGTAGCCCTCTACGAGCGGGCCGTGGGCGATCTGAACGCGGGCGTAGATAAAATCTTCTCTGTCGATCACGCGCCGGAAAAACAGCTCGAATTGCTGGTCAAGTTCTATGTTCGCCAAAACATCGAGAGCCGTGAGTTGACAGCCATTTTTCTGAACGAAGAGCGCAATCTCGGCCCTGAGATTCTGGCCGAAATCCGCGAAAAACACCGCGAATTTGATCGCAAACTGACCAACCTGATCCGCAGAGGCGTGAACTCGGGTGTGTTTCACGTTGAAGACGCTGGTTTGGCTTCCCTATCGATCAGCGGCATGGTGCGTTGGGTGCACCGTTGGTATGATCCGTCTGGCCGCCTGAAACCCGACGAAGTATGCCAAAAGCTCGCTACCCTGGCGTTGAATTCGGTCTGCTATGCGCCTGGTGCCGCAGATCCTTCGCGTGGCGAGACACGCGCCGACGCTGAGCTTAAGGATCGCCCGGTGGCGCCTCTGAAGAAGAAGATCACAACGCGCGCGAAGCGATAATGTGATGCGCGCGGCGAGGAGTCCTTGCGCAGCTATCGCTGGCGCCGCGGCAACGCAACTCTCGGTCCCCGGGACAAGTGCCAGGAAGACGCAAAGCAGGCGACGATTGAGACACTGTCGCTGCTCAATCAGACATCAGGGATAAGCGATAGATTATATATTACAAGGACTTACGAAAATGTACACCGCCGCTCCGCAGCACGTCACCGAGGTTGTGATCCAGTCCGGCGTCGGCGTTTTGACCCTCACGTCGCCGCCCATGAACGCCTTGTCCGCAGCCCTCAGGGCCGCCTTGGCGGCTTCGTAGGCCATGGGTGACTTGTAGCCCAGCGCCGAGTGCAGCCGGACCTGTTGACCGATTTCGTCGAGTCCTTCAACGCGGAGTGGCAGCGCCTCGACGGTGAACTGAAAACCCAGGCCGCAACCCGGCACCGGGAGCGTCTCGCGCTCGACCGCAAGATCGCCAACCTGGTGAACCTCATCAGCGACGGAGGAGCCAGCCCGGCAATCCTGGCCAAGCTGAAAGAGCTGGAGGCGAACAAGCAGGCCCTTGGAGCGCGTGAACTTCCCTTAGCTCGCTCTCCCCAGCGGTCCGGCAATGGCTCCGAGATGGCCGCTTGTTACACCGCGCGGCTCGTGGAGCTCACCACGTCATTTGCCCAGGGCGACGACCCTGAGGCATTGGAGATCGCCCGCAGCCTCATCGACCAGGTCATCATCCACCCTATGACGGACGATCACCCAACCGGCATCGAGTTCATCGGCAACCTGATCGACCTCCTGAAGGCTGCCGGCCTCGGCGGCCCTTCAGCCCAGGGAAAGTCTGCGGCGCCCGACCCTGTTCTTGCGCTGTTCGTCAGTTCGGTAAAAGAGGGTCCAGGGGCAGAGCCCCTGGCCTTATACTACGCTACGGTCTTGAGAAACTCCGCCAGCTTCGTCGCCGCCGCCGCCTTGTCAATCCGGTCCAGCGCCCCCAGCTCCGCCGCCAGCCGGTCCATCGCCGCCTCATAGATCTGCCGTTCCGAAAAACTCTGGTCCGGCTGCCCGGCATTGCGGTGCAGATCGCGCACTACCTCGGCAATCGCCAGCGGATCACCCGAGTTGATCTTCGCCTCGTATTCCTGCGCGCGGCGAGACCACATGGTCCGCTTGATCCGCGCCCGGCCCTTCAGCACCGCCATCGCCTCGTCGAACATCTTGCGCGTCGCCAGCTTGCGCAGGCCCGCCGTGCGCGCCTTGGCCACCGGCACCCGCAGCGTCATGCGGTTTTCCTCGAAGGTGATGTGGATCAGCTCCAGCTTGTGGCCGGCAATCTCCTCCGTCGCGATCCGCTCCACCTTGCCCACGCCGTGGGTGGGGTAAACCACATGGTCCCCCTCCTCAAAAATCTCGGCCTTGGCCATGGCGCGCGGCGCCGGCATCACCCGCCCGCCCGGCGCAATGGTCTGGGACCGCCCCATCATGTGGTGGCCGCCCTCGCCCGCCGCGCGGGCGCGCGCGGCCGGCCGGGGAGCTTCCTCTTCCTCGTCGTCCTCATCCGCATCCGCATCCGCGGCGGCAACCGGCGCGGCGGTGGCAGCGTCGGCCGCCTCCCCTGGCGCCTGATCGCCCTCGTCAGCCGGGGCGGCAATACGCTCTGCGTCGGGGGATTGTGTGGTTTCGGCCAGGTCTTCGGCGGGCGTCTGGGCGGTCGCGGGTGAGGTAAGCACTTGGCTGAGCAACTCCTGTTGGTCCGGGTCTAGGGCCACTCCGGAGGGCCGGCGGCGCATCGCATCGCGCACGCGGCGGCACACCGCTCCGGCCCAAGAGGCTAAAACGGACTGGGCGTGCCTAACTCCGGCAGGCTCCTGTGGTTGGGCACCCCGAAAGCGGCAAATCCGCCGCCACCAGAGACGCTTGAGCCATCATGCATACCACAACTTGGGCACAACGTCATGTGCTCAAAAGTCATGTGCCCACAACCGGACGCGGCCCCCGCGCAGCGCGGGGGCTAGGGTTTGCCCGGTTCGGGCGAGAATAAGGCCTCCTTGCCCGGCTTGTCCTTCCACGCATCGGCATCGTCAGGCGCGGTCCCCTTGCGGGTGATGTTGGGCCACTGCACGGAAAACACGCGGTTGCGCTCGGCCCAGGGGGCCGCCTTGTCGTCGCTGTCCGGCACAATCGCCTCGGCCGGGCACTCAGGCTCGCACACGCCGCAGTCGATGCACTCGTCCGGATTGATCACCAGCATGTTCTCGCCGACGTAAAAGCAGTCCACCGGGCAAACTTCCACGCAATCCATGTACTTGCACTTGATGCAATTCTCGGTGACCACGTAGGTCATCGTATTCTCCCGTGGCGGCGAATGAAGGCAAGGTGCCGGGCACCGCGATATGGCTGGCTTCGCGCCGGTGCGCAAGGCACCGCCCCACGCTCAGGATGCGGTTTCGCTCACGGTCCGATACAGCATTTGCGCCTCGGGCGCCGAGCCACGGCGCTCCGCCAAAGCCAGAACCTCGATCACCCGAACCCCCGAATACAAGGGCAGCGTCAGCACATCGCCGATCCTGATCCTGGCATGCGGCTTGTCCGTGGGCTGCCGGTTGATCCGCACCAGCCCGCTCTGCGCCATCTCCGCACATGAACTGCGGGTGGAGGCGAAACGCGCACACCAGAGGAATTTGTCGAGGCGCTGGAACAGAATCAAAAAGAAAGGCCTTCTTTTTTGAAAAAAAGAAGCAAAAAACGTTTGACTATGGCAGCCGACACGAGCGGCGAAGGGCCGCCAAGGCGGCGAAAGGGTGGTCGGGGCGGGCTGGGGATATCGGTTCGGCAACGACGGCACGTCGCTTGGGCTGGGCAATCATCGGTGGTGGCGGCGGGCCGTACACGGCAGGGGCCAGCGTGGGCGCCGGGAGAATGCGCAAGCCAAGGCCCCGCAAGATGGCCGGTACCAGATCCGCCCGCACACCAAGCCGTTGACCAATCTCCAGCGGCACCGGCGCGGGCCGCCCGCGCGTGCAAAAGGCCAGCTCGGCGGCAATCCGCTCGGCAATATCCAGCCGCAACAAAACCGGCCCCGCTTGCACCCAGCCCATCAAGGTCAGAAAGGCGTGCTGCGCCGAACCCGGCTCCGCCAATGGGATCGAGACAAGGCCGGGATTGGGCTGCTCGGGTGCGGCCGCCGCCCGCGCCCGAATAGCCCACAACTGCCCCCGCAGCGCCGCCGCCCGCGGCTTCAGCACATCCGGCACGTAAAGCGCAAACCGCCCCGCCCGCACGCCGATGGCCTTCAGCCGGCCGCGCAACGCGGGCGTAATATCCGCCTCCGTGCCGCCAGCCACAACGCCACCCGCCTCCAGCATCCGGTGCAAAGGGCCGCGCAGCGCCGCATCGGCCTGGCCGCGCGCCAGCGCCACAAACAGCGGGGCGAGATCGCGCGCGATCAAGCCATCCACGAAAGCCTGCAGCCGCAGCCGCAGCCGTTCCCGCTGCGGGCCATCCAGAAACTCGCTGTCGATGACCTCAACGGCCGGGCGCGTCAGCGTCGTGCCGGCGCGCAGGCGGGCAACGGGCGCACCCGCCCAGTGGATCGCGTGGTCCGCGGTCAGGCTGAACGCGGCATCCGGCGCCGCCTCCAGCAATCCGACGCGCCGCGGCATTTCCTCCCGCAAGCTCCGGCGCGCCGCGCGCTCCACCAGCCGTTTCTCGGGGCCGACGGCCACGGGATCGGGCAGGAAGGCGAAGCCGGCGATGTGCCCCACCTTATGCCCCTCCACCACCACCTCGCCGCTGGCCGTCACCGCGCAAAGCAGATCGTCCCGCCCCTCGGTCTCCTCCAGCCGGCGCATCAGATGGGCCGCACGGCGATCGACGAACCGGGCCGTCAGCCGGTCGTGCAGCGCATCGGAGAGCTTGTCCTCGATGTCGCGGGCGCGCTGCTGCCAGCCGGCGGCATCGGGCACCCAATCCCCCCGCGCCGCGATGTAGGACCAGACGCGAACGCCGGAGAGCCGTGCCATCAGCGTATCGATATCGCCCTCGGTGCCGGAAAGGGCGGCAAAATTCTGGTTCAGCCAGTCGGTCGGCAGGGTCTGGCCGCGCGCCAGATGGCTATAGATGCGGGCACAGAGCCGCACATGGCTGTCATCGGTGATCTTGCGGAAATCGGGGATCTGGCAGGCATCCCACAGCAGCCGAACCTGGCGACGGCCGTGGGCCAGTGCGCGGATTTCCGTATCGCGGGCCAGGGCCGCCAGCGTGACGAGGTCGCTGGCATCATTGCCCCGCACCAGGCCCGGCGTTTGCGGCGGCGCGGTCAGGCTATCGAGCAAGCCATCTATTTGGGTGAAATCGAGTTGGCTGTTGCGCCACGCCAGGCTTTCCAGCGGGTCGAAGACATGCGCTTCCACGGCCTGCACCAGTTCCTCGGGGATATCGGGGCAGGTGGCGGTGGTGCCGAACGTGCCGTCGCGCATGCCACGGCCTGCGCGCCCGCCGATCTGGGCGATTTCGGCGGCGGTGAGGCGGCGCGGGCGATGGCCGTCGAATTTCTGCAAACCCGCGAAGGCCACATGGTTCACGTCCATGTTCAGGCCCATCCCGATCGCGTCGGTGGCGACCAGAAAATCCACTTCCCGGTCTTGATACAGAGCCACCTGCGCGTTGCGCGTGCGCGGTGAAAGCCGGCCCATCACCACGGCACAGCCGCCGCGCCGGCGCCGGATCAGCTCCGCGATCGCATAGACCTCGGCCGCGCTGAAGGCGACGATCGCGCTGCGCGGCGGCAGTTTTACCAGTTTGGCCGGGCCGGCGTAGTTGAGTTGAGACAGGCGCGGACGTGTTTCGATTTCGGCTTGCGGCACCAGGCGATGCAGCAAGGGCCGGATCGTTTCGGCGCCCAGGAACATCGTTTCCACCAGGCCGCGGGCGTGCAGCAGGCGATCGGTAAAGATGTGGCCGCGGTCGGGGTCCGCGCAGAGCTGGATTTCATCCACGGCGACGAATTCCACGCGGCGGTCCAGCGGCATGGCTTCCACCGTGCAACTGAACCAGCGTGCCTCGGGCGGCACGATCTTCTCCTCGCCGGTGATCAGGGCCACGGACCTGGCCCCCTTGGCGGCGACCATGCGATCGTAATTCTCTCGCGCCAGCAGGCGGAGGGGGAAACCGATGATGCCGGAGCCGTGGCCCAGCAGGCGGGTGATGGCGAGATGCGTCTTGCCGGTATTCGTCGGGCCGAGGACGGCGCGCACCCTGGGTGCGAACATGTCCTTGCCGACTCGGATGGAGGCGCCCGACATGTGGGGATGATTTGACCTGGGCGCGCGGAATGCAAGAGCAGAAAACGGCACCGGTGATGGCCGGGCGTGGAGACCACCATGTTTGATCGGGCGCTGGATTGCTTTGCGGCGGGCGCGGCCGGTGCGCGGCCCGTGCATGCGGTGCGGCCGGAGGGGATCGAGGCGCTGCGCGCGGGGCTGAAGCCGGGACAGGCCGCGTATCTGCGCGATTGCGGGTTTTCGGCCCGGCGGGGGGAGGTGGCGTTGCTGGCGGATGGCGCTGGCCTTGCGGGCGCCGTGCTGGGGCTCGGGCAGGAGCGGGGTCCCCATGTTTGGGGCGCGCTCGCAACCGGCCTGCCGCCGGGGAGCCTGTGGCAGTTGGCCGATGGGGTGGAGGATCCGGCGGCAGCGGTTTTGGGTTTCGCGCTGGGGGCCTATCGCTTCGATGGCTTGCGGCGGGAGCGCCCGGCGGCCGGACCGGCGCTGGTGTTGCCGCAAGGGGACGGCGACATCGCGGCCGCGCTCTCGGCCGCACGCGCGACATGGCTGGTACGCGATCTGGTGAATACGCCGGCGAATCTCCTGGGGCCGCACGAGCTGGCGGAGGCGGCGCGCGACGTGCTGGGCCGCGCCGGCGCGCAGGTTGATGTGATCACAAATTCGTTACTGGAGCATCTCTATCCCGTACTCCACGCGGTGGGTTGCGGTGCTGTGCGTGCGCCGCACGTGGTGGTTGCACACTGGCGTGGATCTCGCGCCGCCGATGATGCGCCGCTCGTTTCCTTGTGTGGCAAGGGCGTCTGCTTTGATACAGGCGGTTACGATCTGAAACCTGCGTCCGGCATGTTGCGGATGAAAAAGGACATGGCGGGCGCCGCAACTTGCTTGGGCCTGGCACGCATGATCATGGACGCTGACCTTCCCGTGCGGCTTGAAATCAGACTTGGCTGCGTGGAAAACATGATTTCTGGAGCGGCAATGCGTCCTCTCGATATTGTGAAGTCGAGAACTGGGCTGGCTATCGAGATCGGAAACACCGATGCGGAGGGCCGTCTTGTGCTGTGCGACCTTCTGGCGGAAGCCTGTGCATCGCAGCCGTATGTGCTGCTGGACTTCGCGACCCTCACAGGTGCGGCCCGCGTGGCGCTGGGGCCAGACTTGCCAGCTTTATTCAGTAACGATGATGTGTTAGCCGCTGATTTGTTGCATGCGGGTAATCTTGTGCACGATCCTGTGTGGCGGCTTCCGCTATGGGATGGTTACAATTCTTGGCTTGAAAGCCCTACGGGCGACCTGAATAACGTTTCGGAGAAGGCGCAAGCGGGTGCGATAATTGCAGCCCTGTTTCTTCAACGTTTTGTGTCTGCGCAAACGCGGTGGGCACATTTCGATGTGTATGGGTGGAACGATGCGGCGCGGTTTGGCGCCCCGGCCGGCGGGGAGGCACAGGCCATGCGGGCGGCGTTTACCGCCTTGTCGCGGCGGGTGAGTTGCGCCGCGGCTGGAGAAGGCGTTAAGGAATGATCATGAGCGCCTGTTGAGAGTTGTGCGACAGGCCCCCATATTAGTTCACTAAGTTGAGCACTTTAGAACTTTCTTTGTCTTAAGTGCTTAGAACGGACACGATCCGACCCGGGTTCGAGTCGTCTGATAACGATGATCCGGAGCCGTTAACGCTCTGGTGATGAAAGGAAGAGATCATGGCAGCAGCACCACAATCCGATCAGATGGTCGGCATACTTCGGGATACTATCGTGGCACTCGTGCGCCGTGATGGCCCGGATCTTTCGGCGCGTCAGCTTGGCGTGTTCCTCACCTGCTACCTGCAGGAAGGTGCGCATACTGTACGCGGTTTGGCGGCGGATCTGAACGTGTCCAAGCCGGCCATCACACGGGCGCTCGATCGCCTGGGCGAGCTGGATCTGGCTCGCCGCAAGGTGGACCCCATGGATCGCCGCAGCGTTTTGGTTCAGCGCACGCTCAAGGGCGCCGCTTTCCTGCGCGACTTGCGCTCCATCATGAACGAAGCGACCTCCACCTCGCGCAAGAGCGGATCCGCCGCGGAAGAGCGTCGCAGCGGCCGCGCGCACGGCTGAGCAGCAGCCGGATCGACGCTCGAGCCTGAACAAGCACCCCGCGCCGTGCGGCGGGGTGCATGTTCGCCCAGGTTTTACCAGTTTTTGATCGCCGCCCGCCGTGCAAGGTGGTGCACCACCACCAGCCACGCGATCTGCGGGATCAGCACGCAGAGTGGAATGATCGGCTTGAGGGGGCCCGACGCGGCCGTGAACCCGATACAGATCACGCCCCCGCACGCCGCCATCCCCCAATAGACGATGGCGACGGCCCAGGCCGGCAGGCCGGCCCGCTGCGCCACCTGATAGAGGTGGCCGCGATGGGCCTGTGTGATGTTCTGCCCCGCCAGGGCGCGCCGGATCAGGGTGAACACGACATCGAACAGAATGCCGAACAGCATCATCGGTACTAACAGAACCGAGAGTGTTTCGCTGCCGTAGCGTGAGGCGAGCACCCCGAGCACGGCGAGCACGAAACCGCAGAACTGGCTGCCCACATCCCCCATGAAGATGCGGGCGCGGGGATAATTGAAGGGCAGGAAGCCGGCTATACCGGCGGCGAGCACCAGGCAGGCGGTTTGCACGAACCAGTCGTGCTGGGTGTGGGCGATGGCGGCCAGGAACAGGCAGGCGATGGCGGTGCTGCCGCTGGCCAGGCCGTTCAGCCCATCGATGAAGTTCACCGCATTGGTGGCGAACACGATCCAGGCGGCGGTGAGCGGAATGCCGAGCCATCCGGTGGGCAGCGCGCCGATCCAGGGGATGTGCAGGGTTTGGAAGCGGATGCCGCAGGCGATGGCGACCAGGCTGGCGGCGAACTGGGCGGCGAGTTTGATGTGGAAGGGGAAGTCGCGCAGGTCGTCGGTATAGGAGATGGCGGCGATCAGGATGGCTGTGGATATCAGGCCGAGGAAGGCGAGGTTGGGAATGCTGGGGTGGGGTGCGGTGGCATGGAGCACCAGCAGGCCGGTGATGAAGGCGGCAACGATGCCGACGCCGCCGCCTTTGGGGGTTGGTTGGGTGTGGGAGCTGCGGGCGACGGGGTGATCGAGCGCGCCGAGACGGATCATGGCGCGGACGAGGGTGGCGGACAGAAGAGCCAAAAAGATCAGGGTCATGGGTCACAAAAAGAAAAGACCAGGGGGGCGCTGCCCCCCTGGCCTTACTTTTCCTTCCTTGTCTATAGCAGTGCCGTGAAACCCCGAATCCTCCTCAACATCGCCCTGGACGGAGCATTGGCCGCCCTCGCCGCCCCGTTGGCCCGCTGGATCGCCTATCCGGGCGGCGGCCTGCTGCATCCGCTGTGGTTCCTGGCCAGCGGCGGCATCACCCTTCTGCTCGGCGGCCTGCCGTTCCGTCTCTCCCAGCAATATTGGCGCTTCTCCGGCCTGTCAGACCTGATGGGCGTGATGGGCGGCAGCATCGCCTGCGCCGCGCTGTTCGCCGTGCTGTTGATCGTCACCGGCTTCCATTTGCCCACCCCCACCTTTCCGATCGTGCATGCCCTCACCCTGATGGTGCTCCTGGGCACGCCGCGCCTCGCCTACCGCCTCTATCGGGGCCGGCCGCGCCGCGCCTCGGACGATCCGGCGTTGCAACGCGTGCTGCTGGTGGGCGCCGGCGACGCGGCCGACGCCTTCATCCGTGCCGCCGCGGCCGACCCGCTGCCGGGCCTGCGCATCGTGGGCCTGCTCGCGCATTCCGACCGGCAGGCGGGGCGCCGGATGCATAACCTGCCGATCCTGGGCACGGTGGGGCAGGCAGAATCGGTGCTCAAGCGGCTGGATCGCCGGCGTGCCCTGCCTTCCGCGCTGGTGGTGACGGAACCGGATTTTTTGGGGGCGCCGCTGGCCGCGTTGCTGGCCGCCGCGGAGACAGCCCAGGTGCCGGTGCGCCGCGCCCCCCGGCCGACGGCACTGACCGCTGCCGAGCGCATCGAATTGCGCCCCGTCGCCATCG